>JAAEMC010000185.1 GCA_024225895.1 Desulfobacteraceae bacterium
GGCATATCCGCCCTGTCCGATTTTCACAGAATCAATGAATTCCTTGGAAAAAATTGAAAAATCAGTATAGGCAAAAATAATACCGTAAATCTGATCCGCCATATAAATAGGGGCAGCAATGACAAATACCGTTTTTCCTGTTTGTTTACTTTTAAATAAGCTTGTTGCATGAAATTTTCCCTTAAAAGCCGGGGAGAAAAAAGATTGCTCTTTCACATTTAGCTTATTCACAATGGCCGGATTGGATGAAGAAACCACATTACCCTCCCGGTCAGCCAGGCAGATATCTTCATACATGTTATAGGACTTTTTTAGTGCGACCAGCCTTTTTCCCGCCTTTTTCCTGGTATAGGTATCCACCCAGGAATTGTCCACTGCCGCAGGAAATGTCTTTTCAAGTGTCCAGGATTGAACATTGAGTTTGCGTTCTCCCATCCAGGATGCCAGCATGGTCTGGGTCGCACCGGCCTGGCTTTCCAATTGCCCGATGATGCTGTTTTTAAGCGACTTTTTCGATTGAAAAAAAGTTGTAACAGACAAGGTCCCCATACCAACAAGTATTAAAATGACCGTTGGTATAATTAACTTTTTCATCAAATTCAGCTTCATATTGACCCTCCTTTGGCGAATGTTACATGATGTGTATTACGTAATATGCAATATGTTCAAATTCTATAGCACTTTATTATCAGATAGGCAAAAAATAATAATGAGCCCGTTTGAAGGCATGGATCTGTTATTATTTAGGAATTGGGGTTACCTCTTGAATAGAGAATAAAGATGTTGCCCCATTATCGCTAAAATTTCTAAATGTGTTCAGATCGTGATTACTTCCTTTTAATAAAGAGTGTCTGTTTTTGTTGGAAACTATGTGTTAAAAAATTGGCTATAAAAGTGCAATCTTAGGTCGATAGTGGATTTACCCCGAACCCGGGATAGATGTCTTTTTCCGGGCTGATAGCTTTTGGAAAGGAAAAAAAATGAAACAGGCTTTTGTCTTATTAATTTTAATGGTTTCAATGGCATGCGTCAGCAGTGAAACAACGGTCAAAAAAGTGGATCAGGAATCTATCCGTGGAAAGTTTGAGGTTGGGACAAAAGAGATGGTTTATACGGATGAACAAAGACAAAGGCAGATAAAAATCGCTGTCTGGTATCCAACTATGGAATCCTCAAAACAGGTGAAATACCTGGCATTTAAAGGCCTGGCTAAAAAAGATGCAGCAATTTCCAAGGGAAAATTTCCTTTGTTGATTGTTTCCCATGGCACAGGTTCCCACAGGTTTGCCCAGTATTACATGAGCGAGTTTCTGGCTGCCAACGGGTTTATGGTGGTTTCCATTGAGCATACCCACGACAATGCCTTTGATGATAAAGACAGCCGGACAGCCGCCAATCTCTGGAATCGCCCCAAAGATGTTACATTTGTTTTGGATACAATCATGGAGGATACAAAATTCAAAAACAGCATTGATGAAGATAAAATCGGTATGATTGGACATTCGGCCGGTGGGTATACGGCCTTTGTCATTGCCGGGGCTGTTCCCAACCCCGGGCGTCTGGCTGATTATTGCTCAACCCATCCGGAAGATGATTACATGTGTTTCAAGTTTGAAGATGAAAAGAATTCTGATTACCTGTCAAAGGATTTGACAACCCTCCAGGACAAACGGGTAAGAGCTGTCTTTGTCATGGCACCGGCTTTGGGCCAGGCCTTTGGGAAACCAGAGATGGAAAAGGTAAATATTTCAGTTTTTTTAGTTGTTTCGGGTAAAGATGAAATATTGCCGGAGCCTTACAATACCAAGCAATATAAAAAATCGCTTCCCAAGGCGCCCCAATATCATGAATTCCCAGAGGCCGGGCATTTTGTTTATCTGCCCGAGTGTCCCATGCTGGTAAAAGTGATTGCCATGCAGGCCTGCCGTGATGTCGGTACGCCAAGGGCCCAGATTCATCCCCATCTGAAAAGGATGAGTCTGGCTTTTTTTAAAGCAAATCTATAAACAGTTTTTGCTTTGTGAAAAGGCTGGATTCCTACCAAGGGTTAAAATAATAGAAACGGGCAAGAATACAGGTGGCTACTGATAGCCATCCGATAATTGCACAAATTATATTTTTCATATTATCATTCACCATTTTATTCATTGTTTTTCTAATATTTTTTTATGGATCAGGACCTTTTGTTTTGTCCGGTTAAAGGGACAATCACTAACCCGGCATGCCTTGCAGAAATGCAAAAACATGCCGCCGTAGTACAAGGCACTAAAAAGAATAAATAAGATCAACAACAGCGGTGTCTTAAAGAGAAAGTACAATGGATATACAGGCAGACAAATCAAGATAAACAAGAAAACAATTTTTTCCCATCTGCGAAACTTGGGGGGTTTTTGTTTTTTTATCAGCATCAGGGTTAATTTCGGCGGCAGTTGGAGACAGTCGCCATATTCATACAGGTGGGGACACCTGGGACAAACAATATGGCGCTGGATAATGCCGGGAAAACCATACCCGCAAATCAATACATAGGGGATGACAAATATTGGATCTGAAAGAAAGATGCCTGCGATGCCTGTGATGAAAATTCCCCAGAAGCTCATCTGGGTAAACAATTTTTCTTTTAAGCTGAATCCTTTGGCAAGTGTACAGTGGTTCAAATCAAGTTCTCCTTTTATATTATTTTATTGAAACAATTGAAAATCCTGTTTCTCAATCAGTTCTTTCATAATGCCCTTTTATCTACATTTCTGGCACTTTTAACCAATTGATCATTTTGTTGTTCCATTATTTCCATTCCTTTTTGGATCATA
>JAAEMC010000186.1 GCA_024225895.1 Desulfobacteraceae bacterium
CCGCTCACCCGGTCCAGGGTCGGTGGGCACGCTGGTTTAGCTCTAATTCATGAATAAATTTACTTGAAAATTCGGTTAAACTCTCAGGGATTCCATGAGCTGCTGCCGGTCCAGGGTCGGTGGTCATTCGATGCTCATGGAACCTTACATCGAATGACACCTGGACCAGGGGGACATTTTTTCTGCAAACCTTGATAAAACCTATAAAGCCGCAAATAAAATGGTCACTTTTTGGTCACTTTTTGGTCAGTATCGATGCTTAGAATTGCAAATAATGCAACACAATTGACAACCCATTTCAATAGTTGTACTATTCAATTATTGAACGGTTGAAAAAAAGTTTTAGGGGCTGTTCAATAACCCTACATTGGGACAAACCAGCCGGGCGAATCCGCCCGGCTCCTTTAATTCTGTACGTTCCGAAAAGCTTCTTTTAAATCATCTTCATTCTGCAAACGCAAGGCACGTTTTAGAAATGAAAGCGCTACTTTTTTGGCTATTGAAACGGCTTCATACCTGCCCGATTTATAAAAAGGGATGCTGGATGTAAGAACAAAATCACCACCTCCTTTTATTCGTC
>JAAEMC010000187.1 GCA_024225895.1 Desulfobacteraceae bacterium
AAATTCTTCCCCGGCCAGAGCATAGATCTCTTTTTGAAGGCCATTAAGCTCTTTTTCAAAATTTTTAGAGAGATCTTCAAGGGCGGTTTTGTCAACTTTGATGCCGAGTATTTCCATTTTTGCCAAAACCGGCAGTAAAGGGATTTCAATGTCTTCCATCAACTCCAGCAGTTGATTTTCCTCAAGCTCTTTTTTAAAATGTTCATATGCCTTGAAAGTTACGTCGGCGTCTTCGGCAGCATAGTCAACCGCCACCGGGATAGCAACATCCTCAAATCCTATTTGTTTTTTGCCTTTGCCTGCCACATCCTCATAGGAAATCATTTTGTATCCGAAAAGATTCATGGCAATACGGTCAAGACTGTGTCCCCTTATGGATGGATTTATAAGATGGGAGGCAATCATGGTATCAAAAACAATACCTTCAAGGAGCATCCCGTACCTTGAAAGAACAATGTAGTCATATTTAATATTTTGCCCCACCTTCTTTATTTCCGGATTTTCAAGGATGGGTTTGAAGGTTAAAAGAATGTCTTCTTTAGCCGGCTGTTCAATTTCGCCTGGTTCATTATGAGCAACAGGGATATAAAATGCCTGATCTTTAGCATAAGAGAAAGAAATTCCCACAAGAGAAGCATTCATGGGGTCTTTGGATGTTGTCTCGGTGTCAATGGCGAATATGCCTTTATTTTCAAGGACCCGGGCGAGTTTTTTCATCTCTTTTACCGATGAAACCATCTTGTATATTTTTTTTGATTTGTCCGCTTTTTCAGCAAATTCAGCAGCCAGGTTTTTAAACTCCAGTTCTTTGAACAATTCAAAGGCTTTTTTCTTGTCAAATTCGCCCAGTTTGAAATCATCAATTTGTTTATCAACACGAATATCTCTTTTAATGGTGGCCAGATCACGGCTTAAAAAAACAATCTCTTTTGATTGGCTAAGATTTTCATGGAGTTTTTTCTTTTTTTTAAGCGCAGAAAGGTTCTCATAAATTTTTTCAATGGAACCATACTCCTGGATGAGTTTTATTGCTGTTTTAGGACCCACACCCGCTACTCCGGGAATATTATCCGCACTATCGCCGGCCAAGCCCAATATGTCGATGAATTGTAAAGGAGTTATCCCCATGTCATTTTCAATATCAACGGATGTTGTGGTTTTATCTTTCATTGGATCCCACAGGGTGCAATGCTTTGTAATCAATTGAATAAAGTCCTTGTCGCCCGAGATCATGACAACTTCAAAGCCCTGTTGTTGTGCAAGATCTGCATATGTGCCCACAAGGTCATCCGCTTCAAAACCCACTTTTTCAACAATGGGAATATTCAATGCCCGGATCATTCTTTTAACATCCGGGATCTGGATGGCAAGTTCTTCAGGCATGGGGGGGCGGTTGGCTTTGTATTCCTTATACATCTCGTGCCGGAAAGTAGGGCCTTTTACATCAAAAAGAACAGCAGCATATTCAGGGTGGTTATCATTTATCAATTTTAAAAGGATTCTTGTAAAACCAAATGTTGCATTCGTAGGATGCCCCTTGGAGGTGCCCAGATTTCGGATGGCATGGAATGCACGGTATAAAAATGCACTGCCGTCTATCAGGAATATTTTTTTTGCGGCTGTCATGTTGATTAACCCTTTTGTTATATTGCGTTTTCCCTTAATTAAAGGCATATATACTATCTTTTTATGGAAAGGAGAAGTATATTTGTAGCATGACAACAAAAGCAAAGACACAAAGGGAAAAAAGAAGGCGAAACAGAATAAAAATTTGCCATTGCTGTGCCGGTACCTTTACCTTCTGCTGGAATTGCAGGTGCGGATTTTCCATGTGTCAGAATTGCATGAATGAGAACCAGTGGGGGATGACGTGCAACGGAATTACATGGCAATGCCCTGATTGTGGTGATCAGAATGGCTATGGCAATCAATGAGCCCCTAAAAGGATTGCCATGATTTTGGTATCCTGAGTATTTAAAAAAATTGTCAATTTGAGAAACAATAGGCTTGGTCTGAGGCTTTTATAAAGTTGTTAAATCTGGATTTTTTAAAGTAAAAACATTAAGGTATAATACAAAATCGGTCAACTTGGTTTATCAATTTGTCAAAAAGCACAAAAGGAGGAAAAGTGGGCAGAAAAATTAAAATCGGTACCCTTATTTCCGGTGGAGGAACAAATCTGCAGGCCATCATTGATTCATGTGCAAACGGTTCCATTGATGCGACCATTTTGTTTACAGGCTCGGACAACCCCGGTGTCAAAGGGCTTGAAAGGGCTGCAAAAGCAAATATTGAAACATTTGTAGTGGATTATTCTAAAATCATACAGGCCTATAAGAATAATCCTAATGAATTAAATGTACCAGATGATTTTGACCTGGATGAGATCGCCTCAAAACAAAAACTTATTCCTGAGAACACGCCCTTGGAAAAACGTGATTTTTTTCTGAAAACAAGGGCGATTGCAGAAAAGCAATTGTTGGACCGCATAAATTCCTATGATATGGATTTGTTGGTTCTGGCCGGCTATATGAGAGTGTTGACTCCTTATTTTATAGATCGGATTAATGTGATCCCCAACCAGTACAGGATAATGAATATTCATCCGGCTATTTTGCCTGCCTTTCCCGGTACGGACGGGTATGGGGATACATTCAGGTACGGATGTAAAGTCGGCGGATGTACGGTTCATTTTATCGATTATGGCGAGGATACAGGACCGATCATTGGCCAAAAGGCCTTTGAAATTGACGATAATGATACACTGGATATGATCAAGAACAAAGGCCTTGAAAAGGAATGGCAATTATATCCCCTGTGTATTCAAAAAATTGCAGACTCCTTTTTTAAATAACAATTGAATTTATGAAAAATATAATGCTTTGTTAGGTCAAGAAATGTTCGAATATAAAGGAGTTATTATTCTAATAGATATGTCATGGATTTGAAGACAAATACCCAAGAAGGTACTTGTCCGGTCAGCGGCTTAAAACAGGTTTCTCGTCCGGAATGGTCATATGTGGGCAAGAAAGGGGGCTTTCAGGTAAAGATCACTCTGATCGGCCAACATATCCTTCACATACTGGTGACAGGATACGTCCATTATGAAGATCAGATCAAAAGTGTTCAATTGCAGGACAAAGTAGCGCGCCAGGCAGTGGATACCAGAAAACCCTTTGTGCAGATACAGGATTGGCGAAATTTTGAAGGCGCAACAAATAATGCCAGACATTACTATTTCAGTTATCTGGAAAGCAAAAAGAATGTGAGTGCATTGATCTTTTGTAATGTCTCTTTCATGTTTAAAATGAGCATCAAACTGGGGAAACGATTGAATAAAGTTCCGTTCCCCATTCACATCACGCAAGATTATGAACAGGCAATTCGACTGGCCCTGGATATAGCTTCAAAACAAAGCAAAAAGGAAATAAATGATGTCACAGACGATGCGGCATCATTGCCCACGGTTGAAAACAAACCGTCTTTTTCCGAAAAGCAAACTTGTCCAATTAGCGGACTTGAGATCCTTCAACTGCCTGAATTTTCAGATATCTCTCTTGATGAAGATTATTTTTGTACATTTCGACTAATTGGCGACCATATCATTTTTGTCAATTTCAGGGGACAGACAACCTATAAAGGGGCTTTGTCTCTAGTTAAAAAGCATCAAGAATTTGTTGATGCAGCAGGGCTGGCCCAAAAGCCTTATGCTGAAATCAGAGGATATACACAGATCAACGCAATTCCACCCATTCAGGCCGCCATTGTTGTGTCCGATTTTATTATATCCGAAAGCGGGGCCGGTCGTTTAAAGGGTTTCTGGATGTTTAATCTCCCTGAAAAACTGAAAAATATCTATAACGTGGGATTTGATGCCCAAAATTTTAATATTCCGGTTCAAGCCTTAGACAACTACGAAAGTGTTATTATAAAGGCGATTTCCACTCTGGAAAAATCTTTTTTAAAAACCGGAACCCAGCACAAGGCAGAACCGATTATTTCCAAAGACGGTTTTGACTATAATTA
>JAAEMC010000188.1 GCA_024225895.1 Desulfobacteraceae bacterium
AGTAATATTTCAAGATTGGAGTGTGGGGAAAGCATTTCTTTTCCCACCTTTAAAACGATTTCAAAATATGCAGCAGCCTTAGGATATAAAGTCAAAATTGATTTTGAATCTATTTAGGAACATTTTATCCCACTGCAATTCTGGAAAAACAATACTTAATTATCCATTTCCATATGCTCCTTTGGACCGGGTTTCATTCTGCGCAAATAACGACCGGTCACCACCTCAAGCTCATGTATAAAGGGTTCGCTGCCCAGCGGCCGGCCGGTTCGTTCGTGTTTTTTTATTGCTTTTATCTTCTCTTCCGGCACACGGCTTTCGATAAAATTACGCCAATCAGGCCGGTATTTCAGTAAGGGTTCGACCGCAACTAAATGGTCATCTATCCCTCTCAAATGGGCTTTACAGCTGCTCCACCTGTAATTACCCGGGGAAGATGCAAATTTCGCCTTCACAGGATTGGTTTCAATATACCGTGCCGCAGCCAGAAGATGCGCTTCATCCATGACATAGGATGAAAACCTGCCTTGCCAGAGATACCCGCGCCATCCCTGTCGTCAATTAATCATTCGTGCATATTTTCTATGTGCCTCTCCTATGGCTGCGCTTAGACTGCCCTTATCCTTTGGTATGGCAATGAGATGGGTATGATTGGGCATTAAGCAATAACACCATATTTCAACACCACGGCTTTGGCATGATTCAGCCATTAAATCCATGTATGCCAGATAATCATCATCACAAAAAAAAGTCGGTAGTCTCCGGTTCCCTCTTTGAACAACATGATGGGGATATCCCGGTGCAACCACTCTTGCCATTCGTGCCATGATTCTATTTTAACATCAGTTTGCTGATATCAACAACACCGATAACATCATTTAAAAAATGGCCGAAATCCTTTTGACAACAATTATTTTGTCCGGGGACATGATACTTAATTGCCTGCCTTGTTTTTGAGCGGGATTGATCTGTTCGTAATTAAGTTTCGTGTCCCCGGACAAGCTTTCAAAATGACTTTTTGCCAATTTATAATGGGGGCCAGCCCCCAAACCCCCGGAGTTTA
>JAAEMC010000189.1 GCA_024225895.1 Desulfobacteraceae bacterium
TATTTTATATTTTTTATATAGCATTTTCTTTTAAGTCAAGAAAAATGTGAAATTTATAGTAGTAGCGATTGTCAGAATTATTATTTGAATAACCCAATCGCAAAATACCAAATGGCTTATAAATTCAAAGACATAAACCAAACGGCATGGGGTGTTTCAATTCAGTTTTAATGCAATTTTTTATGACATTTAGTATATCAGTTGTGAAAAATAATTTTTGAGTGTATTCTTTAAGAATTAAAACCCCTTACTTATTTCATTTAAAACAAAGGCATTCAGTGCATTATGAAAAAATTATTTTTCTTCATTATGGTATTGGTGTTAGTCGTGGTGCAAAGCACTGAGGCTAAAATCGTAAACGTAACAACCATCACCGATTACGCGCCTTTTTGTTTTTACAAAAAAGGGCAACAGGGATTCCATGATGAAGTTGCCCCCAACCAGGCATCCTCTATCTTTAACGGATTTGCATGGCAAATTCTATTGCAAAGCTATCATGCCATGGGATATACGGTCCGGCTTTCCATATTTCCCTGGAAAAGGGGTATGGTGATGATGGACAAGGGCCAGGTTGACATCATTTTTCCAACAGTGAAAAATCCGGAACGGTTAAAAAAATATGCGTTTTCAAAAGAACTTTCATATCCGCCGAATTATTATCTCATCTATGTATCCAAAGACCGCCCCTTTAAATGGCATGGTTTGAAATCACTTAATAAAAAAAAGGTCGGGGTGATAAAGGCATTCTCCTATGGACCGGCCTGGGCAAAATACCTGGCTGAAGGGAAAGCAAAAATTTATGAATTCTATAAATTGGATGATTTATTCCAGCAATTGGCTATGGAACGTGTTGATGCAATAGTCGGGTACCAATTATCATATGATTATAATCTGCACAAACTCGGTATGGCAGATAAATTCAAAAGGATGCCGCCCTTTGATGAATCAAAATCATTTGTCATGGGAAAAAAGAATCCAAAGGTTGAAAATTTACTTTCAATTTTTGATCAGGGCAAGGCCAAATTAAAAGAAAGCGGAAAGCTTAAAGAGATTATGATCAAGTGGGGGTTTGGACATTTATCAGTCTTTTGACACCTTTCTAACCAATCCTTTTTTCATTATGCGCCACATTTGAAGGATCAGCATGTCTTGACCCAATGGATTTAATAGAATCATAGATACAAAAAAATGCCGTCTGTTATCTTGAAATCCATACCCCAAAAAAAAATCATGTCAACCACAATAAAAATGTCCCTTTAGGGATATTTATCCGTGTGCCTGGGTTTGCAATAGTAGAATCATCTTTTAACACCCGCAAACAAAAAGGGGGATGATATGGAAAAAAATGTTGCTTTAATTCATGGTGCCTGGCACGGCGGATGGTGCTGGCAAGGTGTGGCAAAAGAACTTGAAGCAAAGGGGATCAGGGTTGCTGCTCCTACCCTGCCTGGACATTTGCCCGAAGATGACCGGTCAAATATCGGCCTTGACGATTATCTTAACAAAATTTTGGATGTGGTATCAAAAATGAATGGCCCAGTGACTTTGGTGGGGCATTCCAGTGCCGGATTTCTTATCCAGTCTGTTGCGGCAAAGATGCCTGAAAAATTTGATCACCTGATTTTTAATAATGCCTTTATCTTGGCCAACGGCCAGTGCCAGTTCGACATTGTGCCCCCTGAAGTTGCCGAAGGTATGACCCAGGCAGCAGCAGCATCGCCGGACAATTGCGTGCCCGTAATGGAAGATTTCATCAGGGGAACACTGATGGCAGATGCTTCCAAAAACATGCAGGATAAACTAATCCAAAATCTGGTGCCCCAGCCCCTGGCCCTTTTCACCACCCCAATAGAGATTGACAAATTTGAAACAGGTGATTTTAAAAAGACCGTTATGTATTGCAATCAAGATGTCTCCTTGCCGGATGGGGCTTATATGGGCATGGCGCAGTCATTGGGGGAGATTGAAATCATTGAGCTTGCACTGGGGCATGAAGGGCTGTTCACCCACCCGGATCAATTTGTCCAAACTCTTTTGGAAATCTTGGAATAAAGATGCCTAAAATTACCATAAAAACACTTCCCCTTGATAGCGGCATTGACATTCAGCACATTTTAAAAACCTTGGGTCATCAACTTTCCCATAGCCTGGATATCGGGCTGGACCGGCTGATAATCCTGTGGGAAATCATTGGGGCCAACCAATTTTTATTCCATGGTAAAGTGACGGATGTCCAGCCTGAAAAGACCCATCATCCCATTGTCGAAATCACGGCTGTCCAGGGAATGCCAAGGTCATTGGAAGAAAAAATGGTGGAAACCATTGCCCAAACTCTAAGCAATGAACTTTTAGTAGATTTCAATAATATTTGTGTTTCCATCAATACCCTTGCACCAGGGAAACTTTTTGTAGTTGGCCGGTTTGTCAAAGGCAGTGCCGCAAAAAAAGCCAGAAAAACTCACCTTTGATGCACATCCTGTAAAAACAGGGCCTTGGACACAAGAGAGGTCCTGTTTTTAACCTGGGTCTTGGAAAAAATATGTTTTAAATGATTTTTCACCGTACCTTCGTCAATAAAAAGAGTTAAGGCGATTTCCCGGTTTGTAAATCCTTTCAGGATGTAAGAGACAATTTCGATCTCCCGCCTGGTCAGCATGAATTTGTCTTTTAATCTGGTATTATTCAAATTGGCAGAGCCAGGGGAATCCTCTATCGTGACCATGACAAGGTCTGAATCCATACCAGAGGTATCTTTATCAATGGGTTGAAAATGGAAACAATAGCTTTCCCCGGGGGCAAAAGACAGGTATCCCTTTTGTTTGACAGATGGCTTTACTGGAGACTTTAGACATTTTTCCATCATAATTTCAGGAACCGGACAGGTGGTATTCAAGGCATTGGAAGGCGGATATTTTTGAACCAGGCGCGAGCAGATTTGATCTGCTTTCCTGTTTGAAAAAAGCGCATGCCCGGCACTATCCATGACCAGCATTCCCACGGACCGGTTTTCTTTGATCATATTTAAAAATCCCTTGGAGCGCGCAATCTTGCCTTTCAGGCAGATATTTTCAAATGCTAAATTGAGACCTGCTGCAATCATATCCCCCATGAAAA
>JAAEMC010000190.1 GCA_024225895.1 Desulfobacteraceae bacterium
ATCACTGATATCCCCGCCAAACTGGGCAGCTTCTTTTATTATGGAAGAACTGGTAAATATCCACCGTAATCCGGTCATTAAAAAGACTGATTCTACGTCCCTTTCAAGTTTCCGGTTCATGAGCGCCATCTGGAATTCACTTTCAAAATCAGAGATCGCCCGCATTCCGCGGATAATGCCTGTGGCATTCTTCATTCGGGCATATTCAACCAGCAAACCATCAAAATAATCAACTTCCACACATCCATTTCCATTCAGGCTGTCCTTTATCATCTTAATACGTTCCTCAATGGTGAAAAGAGCCTTTTTGTGGGGATTGTGTAAAATGGCAATAATCACCCGGTCAAAAATATTTAAAGCTCTTTCCATTATATCAAGATGTCCATTGGTCAGTGGATCAAATGATCCTGGATAAATTGCCGTTTTGATCTTCTTGCTCATGGCTCGTCCTTATTCTGGGTTTTTGCTAATAATGAAATCAATGTCCTTGAGTATTTTCTTTGCTTGTAAATGTCAACCCCGGTGATATCAAGAACAAGCTTTTCCTCAACAGGGTGTTCTACTACGATTATCGCATCATCTTCTAAAATGTCTAAAAAATGAGTGTTCTCCAGAACGACTTTTACAAAACCTTTATTATATGGGGGATCTAAAAATATGAGGTTGAATTTTTTGTCTTTTACTTCCTTGGGTAAAGGATTGAGAACAATATCATGGCAGATGATTTGAGCCTGCTCTTCAAAACGGCATAGGTTGATATTTTTTTGGATGGTTTCACAGGCATGTTTTGAAATGTCTGAAAAAACAGCATGTTGCGCTCCACGGCTTAATGCTTCAATTCCCAATGCACCAGTTCCGGCAAATACATCTAAAACCCGGCTATCTCTAACAAACGGCCCGATGATGTTGAAAATGGCTTCTCTGATGCGGTCCGATGTCGGACGGATTTGTTGTCCTTTAATTTGTACAAGCTTTCTGCCTTTGCAAATCCCGCTGATGATTCTCATTGAATTATTTTTTTAATCTTTTTTACGGACATCCCGGTTATTTTTGCGACAGTTTTAAAATCGCCTTCTTCCTGGGCAAGTTTCCTCGTCAGATATTCCTTTTCAAATGCCAACCTGGCCTGACCAAAATCATCCATTGAAAAGATTTCACGTCTTTCGAAAATTGCGTCAGCTTCATTCTTTGGGTTATAAGGTTGGGGGATATCTTCCATATCGATGCAGTCTTTTTTCACCATTATACAAAGTCTTTCAACCAGATTTTTCAGCTCCCGGACATTGCCTTGCCAGTCATAGGTTCTTATCATATCAAGGGCTTGCGTTGATAAAGCCTTCTTTTTTTCTGTTGTCTGTTTTGAGGCAGCCTCAAAGAAGGTATCAACAAGAAGCGGGATGTCTTCTTTCCTCTCCCTTAGCGGGGGAACATGAATGGGGATGACATTAAGACGGAAAAAGAGTTCTTTTCTGAAATTGCCTTTTTCTATTTCCTCTTCCAGATTTTTATTCGTGGAGGCAATGAGGCGCACATCCATGTGAATGGTTCTGCCGCCGCCAATCCGTTGAAAGGTCTTTGATTCAAGGGCTCGTAAGATTTTGGCCTGGGTGTTGATGTTCATGTCTCCGATTTCATCTAAAAAGAGTGTCCCTTCAGAGGCCAGTTCAAATTTGCCTTTGTTTTTTGATGTGGCTTTTTCAAAGGCCCCTTTTTCATGCCCGAACAACTCACTGTCAAGATTCTCTTCGGGGATGGCTGCACAATTGATAATAATAAACGGTTTTTCAGGACGCAGGCTGAACTGATGGATGGTTCTGGCCACCAGCTCCTTACCGGTGCCATTTTCTCCTGTAATTAATATAGATGCGTCTGAGGGTGATGCATTCATGATTTCCACATATAATTTTTGTACAGCAGGACTTTGGCCGGTAATGGAATGTTTTTCAATGCTCTTTTTGCGGAGATAGAGGTTCTCTTCTTCAAGTTTTCTAAAATTCAACGCATTGTTAATGGTGACCATTACCTTGTCAATGGAAAGCGGTTTTTCAAGGAAATCGTATGCGCCTGATTTGGTGGCGTCCACTGCGGATTCGATGGAGCCGTGTCCAGTGATCATTACCACAGGCAGGTTGGGGGACATTTTTTTAATTTCTTTTAAGGTTTCAATACCATCTATACCCGGCATCCAAATATCCAACAGAACGATATCCGGAGACTCGGTCTCAATTTTTTTCAATGCTTCATACCCGTTAAAGGCATGTATAACTTCAAACCCGTCATCAGAAAGAATCCCTTCAAGGGATTCGATTATTTTGGTTTCATCATCAACAATTAAAACGGCTGGATACATTTGTACTCCTAATTAATATTGATTATTTGAGTTTTCTATTTCAATTTTGATATCTTTAGGCTGGCAGCTCAATGATAAATTTTGCTCCTTTGGGTTGATTGTCCTGTACCCTTATGACACCGTTGTGGTCCGAAATAATGGAATTCACAATGGCAAGTCCCAGCCCCATCCCGGATTTTTTGGTGGAAAAATAGGGCTCAAAGAGTTTAGTTTTTTCTTTATCTGAGATGCCTTTCCCATTGTCTGCAATTTCAATACGTACGATCTTTAAAATCGGATCAAAGGATACATCCACATCTATTCTTCCAGTTTTGTTTACAGCTGCAACGGCATTATCAAAAAGGTTAATAAAGGCTTGTTTCATGTGTTGGGGATCCAGCTCAAGGGTGGGAAGGCTATCTCCGAACTTTTTATTAAATTCCACTTTTTCAAGGCCTTCTTTGTACAGGTCAATGGTTTCCTGGACAATGTTCTCAATCCGGCATTGGGAGAGGTTTGTGTCTGGGAACTTTGCAAATGCCGAGAACTGGTTAACAAGGTTCCGGATCAGGTCCACATGTTCCACAATGGTGTCTGAACAATTGTTAAAGATATCATCATTTATCTCTTTTCCGTATTTTCGTTTTAACCTTTGCGCAGACAGTTTTATGGGAGTGAGCGGATTTTTTACTTCATGGGCAATCCGTCTGGCTACTTCCCGCCAAGCTGCCATGCGCTGGGCCCGTTCAAGCTCAGTTACATCATCGAAAACCATTACAGCACCGATAATTGTATCTGCATCATTTTTCAACGTATTGAAGTTGACAGAAAAATGTTTGGGAGACCCGCTAATGGATACGGAAAGTGGGAATTTTGTGTTTTCCTGGCCGGCAATGACCTGATCATTAATCCGGTTGGCCATATCCAGAAAATTGCTTTTTAAAACATCCCGATAGTTCTGGTTCAAAACTTCACTGCTGTCAATGTTGAGCATGGATTCCGCAGCTTTATTAATGGTGGTAATGGTGCCTTGCTTATCTAAAGAGATGACGCCTGCAGAAATGTTTTTCAGCACAATTTCAATATACTGGCGGCTCTTTTCAAGTTCAGCATTTTGAATTTTGAGCATTTCACCTGAAAGGGCGATCTGTTCGCGGCCTGTGGCCAGTTCTTTTGTCATTGAGTTGAATGATTTGATGAGAATACCAATCTCATCATCGGTCTCAAAATCAATCTGATAGCCTAAATCTCCTTGGGATATTCTTTGGGTGCCCTCGGCAAATTTCATTATTGGGATGGTAATGGATTTTGCCAGATGGAATCCGAACCAGATGGCACAAAAGATGACCAGCAATGCCACAATGGACAAAGCAATATAATTTGAGATCTGGATCGGCTTTTTGGCAAGCTTAAGCTGCTGATATTCTTCAACCCCTTGTAATATGGATTTTAAATCCTCGGATAAATCCTGTGAAACCAGTGCCGTTATAACGATGAAGGCCTTTGCTTTTTCTGGGCTGACGCCAAAGGGTATGGTACAAATGCTTCTAAGCAATTCCCCTTGGTCAATCTCTTGTGAAAGGGTCCGGCTCTCCTTTCCTTCGGGGATGGATGTCAAATCCGTGCTGGTGAGAAGACCAAAATGGAAATGTTCCAGTTCGTTGGCAATGGAAAGGCTTACCCGTTTGGCATCAGGGGTATAGATTTCAACTGCATGAAGGTTAAAGGCCCTTTGAACAACCTGGGTGTATCGGGCAAGATCCTTATCCTTATTTTTTTGGAGATATTTATAGGATTGAATCTGATATGCGGCCCTTTTTGCAAAAAATACATTATTGTTTTCAATGTCTTCATAAAGCTTCTGCCCCACGGATATTGAGCTTTCAAGTGTCTGCTCCACCGGTGCATTAAACCAGAAGGCGATAGAGGTGGAAATAAAATGGATTGAAAAAAAGAAAAGCACGGTGGTGGGCAAAAGTGCCAGAGTAATAAACGCCAGGACCAGTCTGGTTTTTAGCTTGGTGCCCAGAATATTTTGTTTTTTTTCGTAATAGAGTTTTGCCAGATTCCTGAATACAAGCAAGAGCAGCGCAAGCAGAAGTAACAGGTTGGTATTGATGAGAATAAACATCAACACAGTGCTGGATATGGGGAAATCACTGCCAAAGTTGGTGATTTTTGTTTCAATAAAGGTCAGAAATCCAACCGCCACAAGGATGATAAGGATGATGATCCCTTCTTTTCTCCTCTTGGCGCGTTCCAGTGTCGGATTTTCCATTGTTTCAGCCATCATTAAAAAAGTTGGGGTAGGATGAAACCAATCACATCAGTAAGTGAAATTAATCAAATACCAGTCTGTTTCAAAATCCCAGTAGGAGACAAAAAAGAAAACATAATGCAGATACAAAGGCAGTGTTACTTTATCCAGTTCCGCCTTAATACGAAGCTGATATTTGTCCCCTTTAAATAGTTGCTTTAGTGTAACCACCTTCAAATTGTCAACCTGGGTCATCAGCACCATTGCTTTCTCAAAGTCCTGACTGATGAAAGGTTGGTCATCCTTCCAGGGCCGGATAACGGAAAATTCTTTTTTAAGGCTGTTGTACTTGATGGTGGATTTGATTTGAATATCTGAAATTTTTTTCCCCAACCAGGATCCATCGGATTTGTAAAGGGTAATATAAAATGAAAAAGTGGTAGGAATACCTTTTTTAACGGCTTGACTGATTTTATCGGAAAACGCATTTTCAACATTAAAATAGGTCAGAAGATCATCACGGGTGTTGGCAAGCTTAATGTCGGTCAGAACTGCTTTTTGGCCGGCAAAGGCTGCGTTTGGAATTAAGAAGTTGAGAATAAAAAGACATATGAGCAGGTATTTGTACATTCTTGTTTTAAATAAAGGCATCATGGCTTATTTTGTCTGCTCCATCATTGCAGGTCCTGTTTCCCAAGCTTCTTTATTCTCTAGTAATTCCTTGATGAACTTATGGTTGAGTGTATGGCCGGATTTATGTGTAACAATGTGCCCTTGAATCGGCATCCCCAAAAGGGAAAAATCTCCGAGGCAGTCTAAAAGCTTGTGCCTGACAACCTCATCAGGGTATCTTAGCCCTTCTTTGTTTAAAATTTTATCTTTATCAATAATCACGGCATTGTCAAGGCTTGCGCCTTTTCCAAGGCTGAATTTTTTGAAAAATTCCAGATCCTGGACAAATCCGAAAGTCCTGGCCCGGCTGATCTCCTTTTCAAAATTATTTTTTGCCCGGTCAAAGGTTAGTTTTTGAACACCGATTAATGGATTAGGGAAGTCAATGGAACATGTGATCTTAAAGCAGGGTTCAGGAAATACCGTCACCGACTTATCATTGTCTGTGAAATTTACTTCTTTTTTCACGATCAAAAAATGTTTAGGCAGTCTTTGGATGATAATATCGGCAGCTTCCATGATGCGAGTATATATTTTTGCACTGCCGTCCATGATGGGGATTTCATAATTATCCACTTCCACCAGCGCATTATCAATACCGAGTCCTGCAAAACTGGCCATGAGGTGCTCAATAGTGGAAACAATGGCGCCATTGGTTCCTACAACGGTTGCCAGGCTTGTATCCACAACTCGTTTAAACAATGCCTGAATATCCTGTGTGCCAGGAAGATCAACCCTCCGAAATTTAATACCGTGGTTTTCAATGGCCGGATGGATAGTGATGGTTGTTTTTTGCCCGGAATGCAGGCCGGTACCGGTTAAGGAAACCGTATGCCCGAGTGTTCTTTGCAGATAGTATTTATTCATATATAATATAATGTATAGTCAAATTTTAAAAAAATTATCAGATATATATCTGATTTTAATATACAACGCAAAATAAATGAGAAATAATTTTTCAATAAGCTATGAATGGGTTGATGGTAAAAGTAAATTGATTGTTTATAATAATTTGTATCTATTTTCTATGAAGGAATTGTTTTGTTATCAAAAGTGAATTCATGTGCAGTCTTCGGAATAGACGCCTATGTGGTTGAAGTTGAAGTGGATATTTCATACGGATTGCCCACTTTTAACATTGTGGGCTTACCGGAAACAGCGGTAAAAGAAAGCAAAGAACGGGTCAAATCCGCCATCATTAATTCGGGATACTCTTTTCCCATGGACAGGGTCATTATTAATCTTGCGCCTGCAGATATTAAAAAGGAAGGGACTGGATTTGATCTTCCCATGGCCTTGGGGATTTTAAGTGCTTCAGAACTAATTGTTTCTCAAGAATTAGCTCAATATCTCATGGTGGGCGAACTTTCCCTGGACGGCAGAGTGAGGCCGGTCAAGGGCGTTTTGTCATATGCATTGGCAGCTAGAGAAAATGGTTTTAAGGGTATCATGGTACCCGAGGAAAATAAGGATGAGGCAGCCATTATATGCGACTGTGATATTCTTCCTGTAAAAAGGCTTTCACAGATCGTTGATTTTTTTTCCGGATTAAGGCAAATCACCCCCCATAAGATAAATGGATTAACTCAGGGCAAGAACATACATGGAAAAGATCTACTTGATTTTAAAGATGTTAAAGGGCAGAGTCATGCCAAAAGAGCCTTGGAGATAGCGGCAGCCGGCAGTCATAATATTCTAATGAGCGGCCCCCCGGGATCGGGCAAGAGTATGATGGCCAAAAGACTTCCCGGCATTCTTCCGGTTCTTTCATTAAATGAGGCGTTGGAAGTAACAAGGATCCATTCTGTGAAGGGTCTGATGAATGAAACAGAAGTAATTTTTTCTCAACGGCCGGTCAGGAGCCCTCACCATACCATATCAGATGCAGGGCTTGTCGGCGGTGGTGCTGTTCCTGAGCCCGGAGAGATCAGTCTTGCCCATCATGGTGTGCTTTTTTTGGATGAATTACCGGAATTCAAAAAAAATGTATTGGAAGTTTTACGACAGCCCCTTGAAGATGGGAAAGTGACCATTGCCAGGGCCAGCGGTAAGGTCACTTTCCCATCTTCATTCATGCTTGTGGCTGCCATGAACCCCTGTGCATGTGGTTTTTCTGGTGATCCTTTAGGAAGGTGTACCTGTTCGGCGGCCCAGGTAATGAAATACCGGTCAAGGATTTCCGGGCCCTTGCTTGACAGGATCGATATCCATATTGAGGTCCCTAAAGTTAAATTCAGCACCCTGCGGTCATCGAAAATACCGCAATCTTCTAAAGCCATTAAAAAAAGGGTTGAAAGGGCACGAAGGATACAAAAAAACCGTTTCAAAGGATCAGGCATTTTTTGTAATGCTAGGATGACGGCCGGCCAAATAAGGGATTTTTGTTGTCTTGACCGCGAAGCTGAGCAGCTTCTGGAAAGCGGATCGGAACGCCTTGGCCTTTCTGCCAGAGCCTGCCATTCAGTGATTAAAGTAGCCAGAACCATTTCTGATTTGTATGAAAGTGACAAAATTAATAGACAACATGTTGCAGAGGCAATACAATACAGGAGTTTTGATCGCACCTGTGCAATCTAAAATAAAGAATTTAAAGTATAGAACAAGGTAGGTACCTTCCCATTAATAATTGAGAAATAATATTTAGATTATGCATAAAAAAGATATATTTAAAAAAGATGTAAAAGCTCGTTTTAAAGCAGCAGCCAAGGATCAGATGCATCGGTTTATCATGGCGGATAAGATGATGCGGGGGGCGGTGGTTCATACCACACGGGTTGTAAATGAAATGAGGGCAAACCATGAGTTGGGAACCCTGGAAACCCTGCTGCTTGGTCAGGCATATACGGCCGGTTTGCTGCTATGCGCAAACCTGAAGGGCAAAGACCGGGTGGCAATGAATATTCAATGTTCCGGGCCGGCAAAAGGAATTGATGTGGAATCCAATTGCTATGGTGAGGTCAGAGGGTTTTTAAAAAATTCCAGGATTGTCCTGAAACACCCGGAAAAATTAACCTCTTTATCACCCATCCTGGGTGCAGGGTTTTTGACCGTTACCAAATATTTGGAAGATGCGTCCACCCCCTATTCCGGACAGGTAACAATGGAATATGGAACCATAGCAGAGGACCTGGCCAATTATTTTTTAAAATCCGAGCAGGTCCCGACCGGATTTAATTTAAGCGTTTTTTTTGATCAAAATGATGAGGTTGCAGGTGCTGGCGGCATTTTTTTGCAGGCAATGACCGGGGTGTCCCCGGAAAAGGTAATAGAAGCAGAAAAAATTATGCAGCAGATTCAATCCGTAGGGGAGTCTTTTTCAACCGGAATATCGCCGGAAAACCTGATCACCTCCGAATTCAAAAAACTTGACCCCCAAATGCTGAGCGCGACCCGGGTTGAATTTTTCTGTCGG
>JAAEMC010000191.1 GCA_024225895.1 Desulfobacteraceae bacterium
AATATTGTTAAAATCATGGGTAATACCGCCAACCAGGGTTCCCACGGCTTCCATTTTCTGTGCCTGGCTCAAGCGGGCCTCCATGGTTTTCAATTCGGAAATATCCGATAGATATCCCCGGATACTGGTCAGAGTCCCATTCTCATCAAATACGCCTACAGCATTTTCAAGGATATGGATAAGGGTTCCATCTTGTTTGTGCATGACAGATTCAAAATATTTAAGACCTTTTTTCTTTTTAATATTATCCAGGAACCGGACACGGGTGGCAGGATCCTCATAAAGAGTATCCACAGGAGATTTTAGTGCCTCTTTTATGGATGAGAATCCAAATATTTTGGCGTATTCCTGATTACATTCCAGCAATTGCCCGTCAGGTGTGGTAATAAACGCGCCGGACAGGATTTCTTCAAAATACTCCCGGTAAAGGGCTTCCCTTTTTTTTATGGAGCGTTCTGCCTGCTTTCTTGTGCTGATATCAAGAGCAGTGAAGATAACGCCTTTGGACAAATCCTTTTGGTCGGTAGGGGTGGAACAGAGCAGGATATCCATAATCTCCCCATTTTTGCGCTGCCAGCGCGTTTCCACGGATCCAGTTCCATACGCTTTTATTTGTCTGTATTTTTCATCACCCACATAATTATAATCATCATCT
>JAAEMC010000192.1 GCA_024225895.1 Desulfobacteraceae bacterium
GTATTCTTCATGAATTTTGCTGATTTCTCTAGCAAGGCAGGCTTTCCTGTCGCCCAGAATGTGTATTAGTTCTTCTAGAAGGGTTTTAATTCTTTTAGGGGATTCGTAAAGAATAAGGGTAGTTTTTTTTGTTGCAATATTTTGAATAGCATCTTTTCGTTTGTTCTTTTTTTTAGGCAGAAATCCGATAAACAAAAAAGAATCCGTTGGCAGTCCGGAAACGCTCAGTCCGGCAATGGCCGCATTGCATCCCGGCACCGGCAGTACTATGATATCATTTCGTGCAACTTCCCTTACCAATTTGTATCCTGGATCAGATATGGAGGGGGTGCCAGCGTCAGATACCAGGGCAATGTTCAGCCCCTTTTGCAAATAGCTGATTATTTTTGGTGCTTTCGCGGTTTCATTGTGCTCATGGATAGCCGTTAGCTTGGTATGGATGCTGAAATGGGCTAAAAGCCGTTTGGTATGGCGGGTGTCTTCAGCAGCGATTATGTCGACATCTTTCAATACCTTTACAGCCCTGAAAGTCATGTCATCAAGGTTGCCAATGGGTGTTGCCACAATATAGAGACAGCCTGGCTTTTGAGCAGTCATTTAACGTGCCTGAAATGCATTTTTTATCAGGTTAATATTAAATTTGCCATCATGTTCATGAACTTCAATTACATCAAATCGCATCCTGGATTGGAAGTAATTTTTTTTTTTAATATAGGTTAAAGCACCTTGGATGATTTTTTTTTGCTTAGCAAGGTTAACTGACTGACGGGGAAGGATCTTATTAATGTTAGTTCGTGTTTTAACCTCAATAAAGCAGAGCACATCCTCATCTTGGGCAATGATATCTATTTCAGCGAATCGGGTTCGAAAATTTCTTTCAAGGATTTTGTATCTTTTTTTTGACAAAAACTTCTGGGCAGCTGTCTCTCCCAAATCACCCAGGAGTTTTCGCCTATCCTTCATCAATGACCTCTTTCACCCCTTTAAAGGTTTTCCTATGCACAGGTGACGGGCCAAAATCCAGTATCGCTTGTTTATGGGCCTTGGTGGGATATCCCTTGTGCTGAATAAAATTATACTGGGGATATTTTTTGTGGAGCGCTTTCATGATGCCATCCCTTGTGACTTTTGCAATGATGGAGGCAGAAGCTATGGAAATA
>JAAEMC010000193.1 GCA_024225895.1 Desulfobacteraceae bacterium
CGCCAGGAAGGTGAGATTTCGGCCATTTCTTTAAAAGACACTTTGTCTTTCTAATCTGCGCAAAAATTTTCATGTAATCAATTGTAATCATAACGTTGTTGAAAGTTTTGTTAAAATCTCATGAAATATCCGGGTTAGTGCAACTTCAAGGCACCAGAAGTTCAAAGCCTGTAACACTGTCTTTTTTTCTTACGGCGCTGGAGTCCAGCAGTTCTTGAATAATCACTTCTAAGACGTGCCACACTTTAACACCATTGCGGATGCAACCGGTGACCGAGGAAAATCCCCTTCCGCATGCCAGATGCATATGAAGCACAACAGCGCCATTTTCATCCGGAAAAAGGGTCCCTGTACCAGACACCTCATGGACATTGTCCAGTATGATTTTTTTCGGTACGATCGTTTCTGCCCTGCCCTTTTCAGGTCCTGTCACCAATATACTTTCTTTATCCACAGCTCCAAGGACAATTACGGATGCCGATATTATTTTTTTTTCTTTTGCAAAGGCTTCAATAGTTTTGTGGATGATATCACCATCTTCAAGCCTTAATACAAACACCC
>JAAEMC010000194.1 GCA_024225895.1 Desulfobacteraceae bacterium
AACATTTCCATAAGACTTTTGCTGGACCGATTTTTTCTCAAGCTTTCCTCAACTAAGGGGATGTAATTATGATAAAAGTAGCAGGCGTTAAATTCAAAACGGCCGGCAAAATATATGATTTTAAAAGCAGTGCGTTTGTATTAAATATAGGTGATGCCGTTATTGTTGAAACAGAGCAGGGCCTGGGCTTTGGAACCATTGCCAGACCCCCTTTTGAAATTGAAAAAACAAAAAAAGAACTCAAGCAGATTGTGAGGTTGGCTACTGAGAATGATTTCCAAAAACTTGAGGAAATCAATATAATGGAGAAAAAGGCCTTTGATTTCTGCATCAAATGCATCAATGACCTTGGGCTCTTGATGAATCTTTTTTGTGTGGAAAGCACCTTTGACAGAAACAAACTGACCTTTTTCTATACTGCCGACGGAAGAATTGATTTCAGGGAACTGATCAAGCTGCTTGTCAAAGAATTCAGCATCCGTATTGAAATGCGCCAGGTAGGCATTCGAAACCTTTCCAAGCATTGCGGCGGTATCGGAAAATGTGGAAGAGAGTTGTGCTGCTGTTCTTTTATGCGTTCTTTTGAGCAGGTTTCCATTAAGATGGCCAAAGAACAGGGGCTTTCTTTGAACCCAACCAAAATCTCCGGTGTCTGCGGTCGGCTCATGTGCTGTCTGACCTTTGAAAACAGAACCTATAAGGATCTTAAAAAGAAACTTCCCAAGCTGGGTAAAACTATTAAAATCCAGGAAGGAAAAGGCAAGGTGGTCCGGTTAAATATCTTAAAGGAGACCATCACTGTCCGGCTGGAAGATAAAACAGAGGTTGAAAAAACAATTGCCGAACTGGACAAAAATTAAAACAGGAATCAACACTCCCATGGAACCTAAGAGACAATACTATACAACGCCCATATATTATGTGAATGCAAAACCCCATATAGGACATGCCTATACGTCCATTGCAGCGGATGTTTCCACCCGGTATAAAAAAATGGATGCCTTTGAAACCTATTTTTTAACCGGCACGGACGAACATGGGGATAAAATTGTCCAGGCTGCTGAAAAACAAGGGACCAGCCCAAAAGAGTATGCAGATAAAATCAGCCTGCTTTTCCAGAACCTTTTGCCGGTGCTTAATGTCAACAACAACCAGTTTATCCGGACAACAGATCCCGCTCACATCGAAGTGGTCAAAAAGATTTTAACCAAAATCCATGATAGTGGTGACATATACTTTGACAGCTATGAAGGCATCTATTGTTTCGGCTGTGAACGTTTCTACCAGGAGCGGGAACTTGTGGACGGCAAATGCCCGGACCACGGTGTGGAACCTGAAGTAATCAAAGAATCCAACTATTTTTTCAATATGAGCAAATACCAGGATTGGCTCATCGATCATATCAAGACAAACCCGGATTTTATACAACCGAAACAATACAAAAACGAAATTCTCTCTTTTTTAAAAGAACCATTGGAAGACCTGTGCATCTCAAGGCCAAAGTCCAGGTTGACATGGGGCATCACTCTTCCCTTTGATGAAGATTACGTAACCTATGTCTGGTTTGATGCCCTGGTGAATTATGTCTCCGCCATCGGGTATCCAGATCATGAGCAATTTAAAAAGTTCTGGCCCACCACCCGGCATTTTGTAGCCAAAGATATTATCAAACCCCACGGTATTTACTGGCCCATCATGCTAAAAGCAGCCGGCGTGCAAATTTATAATGGTCTGAATGTCCACGGTTTCTGGAATGTCGGGGGTAGTAAAATGTCCAAAAGTATCGGCAATGTCACCGATCCTTTGGAAATAATTAAGACTTACGGACTGGACCAGTTCCGATATTTTCTGATGAGGGAAATGGTCTTTGGCCTGGATGCTAATTTCACCGAGGACATCCTGGTATCCCGGATCAATTCCGATCTGGCCAATGATTTGGGAAATCTATTTTCCCGTGTACTTTCCATGATGCACCGGTATTTTGACGGCAAAATCCCTACCATTGACAACACCCTTGAACAAGAAAAAGATTTAAGTCTTGAAAGTAATGCCAAAAATGCCATTGATGAATTCAAGGCATCCATGGACCTGTGCAAATTTCACAATGGTGCCGCCGCCATCTGGCGCTTTATCAGCACCATGAACAAGTATATTGACACCCATGAACCCTGGGCGCTTGCCAAGGATGAATCCAAAGCAAATGAACTGGCCCTGGTTCTAACCAACCTGGTTGAAGGATTGCGCGTTGTAGCCGGCCTGATTTATCCCATCATGCCATCAACCAGCAAGAAGATGCTTAAAACCATCGATTTCAACCAAGACCGGGAAAAAGATTTTTCCACATTGGAAGAGATTGCACCCTGGGGCCAAATCAAGGAAGGCACGATCATACAAAAGCCTGAGGTGCTCTTTCCAAGAATTGATTTGAAAAAATCAGCGCCAAAAGACGAAACAAAAAAAACAAAGCCTTTCAAGCCTGCCTTAAAAGAAGAGATCACCATTGAAGAATTTGCCAAAATTGATTTAAGGACCGGGATTATTATCAAAGCCGAATCCATCGAAAAATCAAACAAGCTCTTAAAGCTCCAAGTGGATCTGGGAGTGGAAAAAAGACAGATTATTGCTGGAATCGCAAAGGATTACGCACCCGAAGATCTTTTAAACAAACAGGTCATTGTTGTAGCCAACCTTAAAGAGGCTAAGCTTATGGGAGAAATCTCACAAGGAATGATTCTGGCTGCCGGCGGCAAGAAGAACCTTGTCTTGTCCGCTTTTGAAAAAGAAATCAAACCGGGTAAACAGGTAAAATAACATACAGGGTTAGAGTCAACCACAATGAGAAATGCGAACTCCTGGAAAAGCTTCCAATCAGATTTCATACTGGAAAGACAAAAAAAGAATCGACGCTCAAAAGCTTTAAAGTCTCTTATTCTGATATCCATTTCCTTTGCCGTAATTGCAGGATTATTTCTGCTTAAGCCCATTGTATTTAAAGGACTTTCAGCTGAAACAAATCACATTGCCAGCATTTTTTCAGATTCTCT
>JAAEMC010000195.1 GCA_024225895.1 Desulfobacteraceae bacterium
GCTTTTATTTTTTTTAGATTGAAAAAAAAAAATCCTCCGGGTATTGATGGAAGATCTGACGCGAACTCGACATGGGGATATGCTCAATTGATTTATTTAGACAAATTACAAATACACCAGGATAAATTTCCCGTAAAGGACCATTACCCTTTTGATTTAAAAATCTTCCAGAACACGCCTTCTTTAACATTCGACAAGGCCATTACCTTTTTCATTGGCGAAAACGGGACCGGCAAGTCCACGCTTTTGAAAGCCATGGCTTACAGAACCGGTATTCACATCTGGCAAAGCGAATTTCAATTACGGATAAAACGAAACCCCCATGAGGAGAACCTTTACAAAACCATCTCTGTTCATTGGAAAGATGTGGCCGTGCCAGGTTCTTTTTTCGGGTCCCAGATTTTCACCCACTTTGCCCGTAATCTCGAAGAATGGGCCGTTAATGATCCGGAAATGCTCAAATACTTTGGCGGAAAATCCCTGATTACCCAATCCCACGGACAGAGCCTTATGTCATATTTTCAATCCAGATATAATATCAAGGGACTCTATTTTCTTGATGAACCGGAAACTGCGCTTTCCCCTTCTTCTCTTTTAGGCCTGCTCAAGCTTTTGATTAAGATCAACAAGCTTGGCCATGCCCAGTTTTTCATTGCCACCCATTCCCCGTTTTTGCTGGCCTGCCCTGATTCGCAGATCTTTAGTTTCAACGGTAATAAAATAAAACCTGTGAAATACAAAGAAACGGATTATTATAAAACCTATAAAAATTTCATGGACCGGCCGGAAGATTATTATTAGATAAAAATAGACATGAATAAAAAGAATCAAAATAAAAATTTGAGAACCGTCAGTGTTCCTGATAATTTTCATTCCGTATTCCTCAAGGCCCAGGAATATGTAGAAAGCTATTTTTCCGACGGCAAAAACGATCCTGAAAAGGGATGCATCAGTTTTTCAGGAGAACGGTATATCCTGATCCGGGCAGCATCCATATCCAAAGAATTTCTTGATATGATGATGCACCTGTACAGGGACAGAGGCCAAAAAGAGGCCAGGAGCCTGGCGTTCAACTATCTCTTTGATATGGCCCATTCCATTGGCAAGGCAGATGCAAAAAGTTTTTTCAATAAAATGGCCTTGGATGACCCCATTGAAAAGCTGTCTGCAGGTCCTGTCCATTTTGCCTATACCGGCTGGGCCTCGGTTAAGATCTATCCTATGTCCAACCCCACTCCGGATGAGGATTTCTACCTTATTTATGATCACCCCTACTCTTTTGAGGCAGATACCTGGATTGAAAAACATGAAAAAACAGATTTTCCGGTCTGTGTCATGAATGCAGGGTATTCATCGGGCTGGTGTGAAGAGAGCTTTGGCATCCCCCTGGTTACCTTTGAGATCGAATGCCGGGCCAAAGGTGACCAGCACTGCCGATTTATCATGGCACCGCCTTCCCGGATCAAAGAATACATCAGCCGCTACCAGCAGCATGAGTATGTTCCGAGCATTGATTCGGAAGAAATTGATATCCCTGAATTTTTTATCCGCAAACGGATGGAAGATGAATTGATTAAGAGTGAA
>JAAEMC010000196.1 GCA_024225895.1 Desulfobacteraceae bacterium
GTACGGATGAACCTATCCAGATTGGGAATGAAGGGATAAGAGAGATCATCCAGAATATCAAGACGATCATCGCAACTATCAAGGGAACTGTTCCTCTTGATAGAACCTTTGGAATTACTGGTGATTTCATTGACAAACCTTTGCCGGTTGCCCAGGCCATGTTCTCTGGTGAAATAGTCGAAGAAGTCCAAAAGCAAGAATCCAGAGTCACGGTTAAAAATGTTTCTTTTGTAGAAGATCAGGCCGGTGCCATCGATGGATCGCTTGCCCCTAAAGTCACAATTTTAATCAACGAGGATGAACTCTAATGGTGGATATAAAAAATCTTCCGGATGTTAATTTTTGTGAGACCGATACAACAGAAATACAGAAAAATGCCTATATTGTTTATCGCGCTATCACAGGTAGGACACTTGCACCGGGTAATCCTGAACGTTTATTTCTGGAAACCTTGATTGCTCTCATTGCACAGCAACGGGTCGTGATCAATTATACCGGGAAGCAAAACCTTTTGGGTTGTGCAAATCAAGATTTTCTGGACCACCTGGGAGCCATCACAGAAACATCACGCTTAGAGGCTGGCTTTGCCACAACCACCATTAAATATTCCATTGATACAGCTTTAGACTTTGCGGTTTCCATCCTGGAAAAAAGCCGGGTGGCACCATCTGATGGAAGTCTGATTTTTGAGACTGAAGAGTATGCAGAGATCCCTGCAGGAGAAACCAGTATTGAAGTATCTGCAATCTGCACTGAGGCTGGTTCTTTAGGCAATGACTATTTGCCCGGCCAGGTCAATCAGATGGTTGATGTTGTTCCTTACATTTCAGCAGTTGAGAATACCACGATCACATCAGGCGGAGCAGATATTGAGGATGATGAATCCTACCGGGATCGTATCCACAAATCTCCGAGCAAATTCTCCGTAGCTGGTCCGGGGCCTGCTTATGAGTTCTGGGCAAAGACAGCCCACCAGGATATTTCTGATGTGGCGGTTTACCGGGAATCACCCTTGGACGATGTGGAAGAATCAAAGATTAATGCCATCCTGGATATCCTTGAAATTGATTATTCTGAAATGACCTTGTCAGATAAGAAAATCCAGATCAGCAATATTCTGTCATCTGCTAAAGTGAATATCTGCCCACTTTTAACTGATGGTGCCCTTCCGGATCCTGAGATCATTGACCAGGTCAATGAAACCTTGAGTGATAAAACAGTCCGACCATTAACAGACCAGGTGGAAGTTACAGCCCCGGAGGTTGTGAGCTTTGATCTTGATATGACCTATTATGTGGCAACCTCAGATATCCCGGTGATTGAAAATATCAAGGTCCAGGTTGATGCTGCAGTTTCAGAATACCTTTTATGGCAAAAATCAAAAATAGGCAGAGATATCAATCCGGACAAGCTTATCCAGCTGGTTAAAAATGCCGGGGCTAAACGGGTTGAAATTGTAACACCCGTATTTCAGGTCTTAAATACCAACCAGGTGGCGCAACCAGTATCTGTATCTGCGATCTATGGCGGGGCTGAAGATGAATAGAGACTTGCAGACCATAAACATCCAGGATCTTTTGCCGTCATCCATTGCCGGTGATGAGACTATCCAGGCAGCAGCCACTGCTATCAATGATGATCTTAACCAGATATCAAACGAGACCCGGCTTATATTGATTCTTGCAAGGATTGATGAGCTTGAGGAACCTTTATTGACCCATCTTGCTTATCAACTCAGGGTTGAATTCTGGGATGATGATCTGACCGTGGAAGAAAAACGGAATCTAATAAGAGATTCAATTGCCTGGCATAAAATCAAAGGGACTCCTGCAGCCATAGAAAAGATCAGTAAAATGGTTTTTGGCAATGCGGAACTCAATGAATGGTTTGAATACGGCGGAGAGCAATATAAATTTAAAGTAAAGACTTCAGAAGTCATCACGGATCTTTCCCAATATGACAAGCTTGACCGGCTGGTTGAAATTGCAAAAAATGAGCGGTCATTTTTTGAAGCTGTTACCGTGACATCAAGTAATGAGGGTGATCTTTTTGCCGGGGGGATTATTCGCCAGGCCCACAAAATCACCATTCTTCCTTACAGCCATCATTCAGTTGGCCAAACTGATAATCGGTTTGGCGGCGTTGTTCGTATCACGCAAAAAATTAAGGTGCTGCCATATGCGTTTAATATGTCAAATCAGGATTCAAATGTTTATGCCGGGGCGATAATCCGAATTGTTTTAAAAATTAAAATAGGAGCGGAAAATGTCTGATTTTCAAGGGTTAGTTTTAACAAACAAGGGTTCAAATCTAATAGCCAAGGCCCAGGCCGGTGCGACTATCAATTTTACAAGGATTGTGATTGGTGACGGTGAATTACCCGAAGGCCAGGACCTGGAGCAACTGGAAACCATTTTTAATCACAAGCTGGATATCGGAAGCCTTTATGTTACTGTCCTTGGCAATGGGTCAAGTCAAGTCCGGTTTGTTTTAACAAATGCCGGGGTCAGTGAGGCTTTTCAGATCCGGGAAGTTGGCTTGATGGCCGAAGATCCGGACGAAGGAGAGATCCTTTATTCCTATGCCAATGCAGCAGACAGGGCCAGTTGGGTTCCTGCTGCTGGCGGTACCACGCCCATGGAGCTTCAGATTGATCTGATAACCATTGTAGGTAATGCGACCAATATCACTGTTGAAGTGGGTACCGTTATTTTTGCCACAAAAGATGATATTGATGATCATGACAATGATCCAGGAGCGCATGCCGGGCGGCTCAGTGGCCAGGACATGGCCATTGCACTTTCACAGCTTTATGCCCCTCATTATGCGGAATTCGAATTATTTTTAGATTCCTGGACCAAACTTTTCGGCATGGACAATGTTGTCACATCAACCACGGCTGAATCCGATACCATCCAAGTGGATAAGACAGACAATCTTATTGTTGGGGAAACTTACATCATTTTTGATGATGAGAAGACGGAAAGTGTTGTTGTTGCAGATATCATTGACAGTACAACCGTTTGGGTTGGCGGGAATATGGTCAATTCCTTTGCCAATGCGAAAATCAAACGGACAAACTGGACAGTTACGCCTGGCCAGGCCGAAGCGGTTGACAATGGTATCTACTACGCCAGCGGCCTGCAGCTTGGGGCTCTTACTTGTGACAAAGCGGTTGTGGTCAGGCGTCAGGATAATGATGGGGATATGGAACTGTTTTTCAAGGATACCACATATCAGACCTGGACGCCGGTTGAATGGTCTTGGAAAAGAGAACGATCCGGAGGCATGGTTGATGTTGAATATATCGTTCCGGCCCGTGGGTCGTTTGGCATTAAAATAACAACCGCAACCGGTCAGAGCGCGGTTGATCCGGTTATTCAGCATATTGTTTTTGTGGAATGTGAATCAGGCTTGGGGGGTATCCACCGGCCACCTGAAACACCAACCATTGTTTATCCGGCCAGTGGTGCCACAGACATTGACGAGCAGCCGTCATTGACAACCAGTGCATATATCCATCCTGTGGAAACGGCCCTGCTCGGATCACAGTTTGAGATCAGCACAGATACTGATTTTGCCCCGGAAAATATTGTCTATGATTCAGGTATTGTTCCGGGGATTTCTTTTTCTCCGGAGAAAGGGCTGCTGTCCACAAGTACAACTTATTATTTGCGGGCAAAGCATTTTGATATTTATTATGGGACAACGGACTGGGCGCCGGTTATTTCTTTCACGACTGCAGCCACTTTTGTAACCGTTAATCAGCCGTCCTGTCTGAATCCGCTTGCAGGCAGTGAGGTAGGATCGGCAACCGGTTTGACATTGATTTCTTCTGATTTTGACACCGAAGGTGGGACAGACACGCACCAAAGTTCTCAATGGCAGGTTGCTTTGGATACGAGTTTTGAAACAATCCTGCACGATTCCGGAACTGATACCGGCAACCTGACAAGCTACAATGTTCCGAATGAAACTGTATCACGGTCAAACACCTATTATTGGCGGGTCCGTCATGAAGGGGCTGCAGAAGGGTGGTCTGTCTGGTCTTCAATTGCTATGTTTTCGATTTCCGCATTGACAGTTGATGATGTCTATTCGACAACGCTTTATGCCGGTACCGGGGATACTCAAGACATCGTAACCGGACTTGACTTCCTTGGACTTGACGGTCTTCTTTGGCTCAAATCAAGAAGCGAAAATAAAAACCATAGCCTTGTCGATACCATTCGCGGGATGGGGACAACATACGTCAAAGTGATTGAGACAAACAGTGATTCTGTCGAGCAGGACCCGTCAACCGAAGGGGGCATTACAGCTTTTAATGATGATGGTTTTACATTGGGCCTGGGAGATAGAAGATATAATTATCCTGGCTCCACGTATGTATCTTGGGCGTTTTTAAAAGATGTTCGATTTTTGGATATTGTGACTTACTCTGGTGATGGGGTTTCTGGATTGCAAGTACCTTTTGACCTATCCCCGGATGCGGGGATGGTTGCCATAAAACGATTGGACGTTGCTGGAGATTGGCAGGTTTGGCACAGATCTTTGGATTCCGGGAAGAATATTTTCTTTAACTCGGCAGGTACCCAGGTTACAGCGGATGATGGCATTACCAGTGTAGATGCAACAAACCTTACCCTTGGTGATAATGCTGCAGTTAATGCAGTGGGTGGCAGTTATGTGGCTTATGTGTTTGCCCATGACACGGCAACGGATGGGGTAATTATCTGTAGCAGCTATCAAGGCGGTACTGTTGTTGAAAATGATACTTATTACAGCAATACATCTTTATCAAATTTGCCCCAGAATACCGATATCGCATTGTATGGTAGGGGCGGGGCGCGCAGTGCTTATCAGGCCGGAACTTCTCAATATACATGTTCAACACCTCCGAATTATGTAAATTACCCTCACCCCAGTGATGATTACAACCTGAATGTACCGGTAAGCTGTATACCAAACCCAGCAGAAATAGACGGCACAAATCAACCGGACTCAATACAGGTCCAGGTGAACATATCAGCTGGAAGCCATGTGTATGGAAGCGCCGGGGCTTATGGCACAGTATATTGGCCTACTCAAAGCCACACCGCTACACTAATGAAGCATGGGAGTGTTACAAGATATTATATGACCATGATTGCTGGTGGGTCAGGATTTACCCTAGATACAGATGGGTCCACTTATACGGGTCTTTTTCAATTTGATATTTCTATAAGTTATAATTCCCGAATATTTGAAACAGCCTACTGGAACGGATACGACGCCACATTTACCTTGGCCGGTACAACACTGACGTTTCCAGGGCAGGACTCAGGCGGCTCTTATCCATATGTCAGTCACACTATTAATACCGGCTCATCAACCACTGCCAGCCTATCAATATCAGGGGGTAACATTAATACGTCTTATACGGTCTCAGGGACAACCGATGTAGATATTGGCTTTCAGCCTCAGCTATTATTAATAAAAGACAAATCCGCATCTGGTAATTGGGAAATCCTTGACCAAGCCAGGGAAATGAGTCAGTCGTCAACCGCACGTCTGAGGGCAAATGCTGCTACAGCCGAAGACAACAGCCTTTTACTGGTCGAACCGCATGCAACAGGTTTTAGGCCCAATGCTTATGACCTGAACAAAAGCGGGGATGAATATATATACATGGCAATCAGAAAGGAGGAATAAATGAATGATCTTTATTTTGACACAAAGCTGGACGCCCGGCAATCGAGAAAGCAGCTTGAAAAGCGTGGCCTGCTGGAGCCGGGAATCAACCTGGAGGACCTTGGTATTGTCGGACTTGTCACTGGTGACTATGATTTTGATACTGATCTTTATAGCCCTATAGATTCCGGCCAGGTTGAAATCCGGGCAGATGACAAAGCCTACGTAATCTATGAAAAAGAAAAACGCACCAGCGATGCAGAACTCGGTTTTGATATTCGTCAGGTGTTGACGGACAAAGTCAATGAAAAACGTGAGAGTATTTTTGTATCTGGTATTGACTTCACCTTTGATGGCAATACTCATACCCTTCAAACTCGGGGCGTGGATGATCTGCTCAATTGGTCAACATTGTTAACTGAGGCAGCACAATTGCCGGTCGATACCTCAATTGAAATCAGAACGGAATTGGATGAAACCCTGATCCTAAACGCTGGTGACATTGTGTCCCTGCTTCAAGCAGGGCTTGCTTTGAGGAAAAGCGTGTTGAGTGCTTCCTGGACGATAAAAGACAACATCAGTAATGCAGTCACGGATGATGATGCCTTTGATGTTTATGAGGATAATATTGAAAACGGATGGCCTGATAAAAGTCCAATAGTGATTTCTTGAGAATTATCAACTGATCAAAGGAGCTAAAATGAAAAAGATTATAATTCTATTGTTGTTCATGTTGTTTATGGTTTCGTGCATATCAAAAAACCTTACAAGTATCTGTGATACCATAACTGGTCCTTCTCATCTTTGCCGGATTGCTGAAAATCACGGTATGCGTTTGGAGGATATCGGTAACGTCTTTATCATTGTGAATGCTGTGGCCCTGTCCAAGGATGTATATTCAAAGGAGGATGCTGTTTTCATCCTGGAAAAAATGCTTGAGGCTTTGGATGGTCCTGTCACTTACGTACTATTTAAAGAAGAATTATTAGCCCTGACAAGGGATACTCCTGGCCTGCTTGATATAGCAATGGTCTATCTGGATGAATTTAGTCTGTCCAATCGAATATATCCAGCTGATAAAACCATTTTACAAGCCTGGCTTCAGGGGAGAATGGACTCATTGGGTTAAAATGATAAAAAGATGGCCATATTTCACGCTTGAATAATTAGGATTATTTTTGCTATTTTGAATCTGGTCCGTAGTGGATCAGCTTTTTAAAGAAGAGGGAACTGTTATGACAGGTTCCCTTTTCTTTATTCTGTATTCGGCAAAACCTTGTCTATTGTTACCAATTTTTGTTTATTTCTTGACTGTCCTATAAATATTTGTAAAGTCCTTTAGTACGTCCAACCCAGGATGGATTCATATTTTATTTTACGACCGGATGATATGTATTAACCAGTAATTATCTATTAATTGGTGTTCTCATGAACTTGAATCGTAAAATATTTCTTGTTGAAGTTATCATAATAGTCCTGGCTTTTATTGGCATTTGCTTAAATTATCAAAAAGCAATGGAGGGAAATAAGGTATCTTCAACTGTACTGGCAATCTTAATAGTCGGCTTTTTCGGCACTATTTTTTTATTGATAAAAACATGGCTCAATGCACAAAAAAAAGATCCATCAACCAAAGATGATATTGAACATTTAGGAAACGTGGTAGAGGAACAAGCTGATAGAGTAATAGAAACGATCTCACAACCGGAATCCGACCCTCCAAAGACATCAAAATTCCTTGTTCCGTATCCTCAAAATGCATTCTTGAAAAACGGAGAAATTTGGACAGACAAAATCAGGGAGAAATTTGAAAACGGATATCAAGCAGCCGTGTGTCAAACTGCTGCCACAGGTCAAGGTGGTATTGGTAAAACAGCCATGGCCGTTGAATATGCATACAGATTTGCTGCTGATTATCCCGGTGGTGTATTTTGGCTGGGAATGGAAAATGGACTTTACGGGGCGGCCTCCTCTTTTTTTAAACTGACAGATAAGCAAGGGATCACTCAAGGGGAATGGAAAGAGGCGGATGAAGAAACTCTGGTTCAACTCTTAACAGCTCACCTTCAAACTGAAGACCTTAAGCTGATTATCCTTGATAACTTGGAAACAGATAGAATACCTGATGAAATTGTCGGTATTCAAGACTCCCACCAATTAGTCACAACACGCAGTCAGGCAATGGCCATTCAGCAGGTGGATATGAAGTTGCCAGATCCAGACACCGCACTGGACATCTTTTTGGGATATGCCAATCTGGATAGTTCTAAAATGAATGAGCAGGACATCGGCTTTGCAAAAGTAATTTGTTCAAAAATTGAATATCTGCCGTTGGCCTTAGAGATATTGGGGAGTCTTTCCCGTGTATATCCTTTGAAGAATTTGGCCCAAGAATTACCCAAAACTTTAATTCAAAAAGAACGAGAAACCTGTAATAAAGAATGCACTAGTGTCCTGGCTTCCCTTAACTTGGCTGGCCAGAAATTTACACAAGCGCGAACAAGGGATGTCCTTTGTTCAATCCCATACCTTGCTCCTCAGTCAGTGGATCCTGATTTCCTGGCAAAAGTATTGGAGATGCCAAAAGAAGAAATATTTACAATATTGGCCAATTTGGCAGATATGTCCATCCTGAAAAAAACAACGACCGGATATGGCGTTCATCGCCTTACACAACAGGCCATCTTTTTTTTGGATGAGGATATTGAATGGGGGGTAGCTGTATTAAGCCATATCGCTGAACAAGTTACTGAGATTAGAAAGAAGGGGAACTATATCCAAGGTTTCGGCCTGATCCCTCACATTTATCACATTGCAGAACTGGCCAGAAAGGAACAACCAGAAGATGAGTTCCCGGCTAATTGGCATCTTTCTAATTTGGTTTCATTCTTGGAAGATGCAGGTATATACAATTTTACTGAACCAATTGCAAAGATTTGCTTAATTCGTGTAGAGAACTCAAAAGGCCCAGATCACCCCGATGTAGCCACCACGCTGAACAACCTGGCACTGCTATATAAGTCCCAGGGCAAATATGAAGAAGCTGAGCCTCTACATCAACGGGCGCTGACAATAAAAGA
>JAAEMC010000197.1 GCA_024225895.1 Desulfobacteraceae bacterium
TGCCTGTCAAAGGCCTTCCCAATCCATAAATCAAACCGCAGTTTTCATAGGGCTTGGCATTTTCAATATTTTTTATTTGGTCAAATTGATCCTGGATTTCTTCAGCTGTAATTTCCCTTTTTGCATCACCAATACAAACCCCTTTTCCGGATACAATAGCTGTTCTGGCAAACCAGCCGGCGCTCATGGTAAAAATCATACCGGATTCAAGGTTCTTTTCTGAGCAAAGATAGGCCACAAGCGGGGTATTGAACCCGGGCTTGATCCTTGTGGCAACTTCATTGCTGAAAACACCTTCGGTCATACCAGTAGATGCATTGGGGGCAACTGTATTGATTTTGATATTGTATTTGTCGACTTCTATCTTCAAAGTATTCATAATGCCGACGACACCCATTTTAGCCGCCCCGTAATTGGATTGGCCAAAATTGCCGTAAAGGCCTGAAGAAGAAGCGGTAAATATAATCCTGCCATACTGATTTTTTTTCATATTTTTAACAACCGGCTGGGTAACACAAAAAGCACCTTTTAA
>JAAEMC010000198.1 GCA_024225895.1 Desulfobacteraceae bacterium
GGATTTCACCCTGGATGAGAGCATGGCGAATAAATATTTCTCCTGCTTCGTCCGGGTTGATGCGGCCATAGGCAACATTTCGGTCATTGGCAATGGTAAGGCCGAACAAAGAAACCTGTTGTTTGGCCACGACTTCCCCCCGCTTTTTCTCCCAGTGGGGATCAGAATAGGTATAGGTGCAAAGGTCTTTGGCCATATCTTCAATCCAGTTCGGATCAATGTTGGCTACCCCTCTTGCAAAAAGCTGGCTGGTTTTGACAAATTCTGCTGCCACAATCCATGTGCCTGCACAGTTAAAGAGGCCTGAGCCCGGAAAAATCATTGCCTGCTGGCCTTTGGCGGCATTGAAAATGTTTTTTTCCTTTTTATGAGCAATGTTGGAAAGATAGCCGCTTAAAAGGGATTTATGGATGGTTGTGTACAATGGCCCTCCAACCTCAAATTCTTTTTTCTTAAACCCTTTTGTTCCCTTTGGGGACAGCTTGGGTTTTTTGCCTTCAATACCATATTCGCTCAGCATTCGTTTTATTTGTCTGTGAATATCAATCCATTCCCAGATTCGCTTAAAGGATAAAAAATGATCCTGGCAATACTTTCGCAGCTTTGACCGGGACTTTAAATTTTTCTTGGCTGCCTGGAATGCTTTCCAGATATTTAAAAGTGTGACAAAATCCGAAGCCGGATCTTTAAACAGGGCGTGTTTCTGATCTGCGGCCTGGGCTTTTTCTGCTGGTCGTTGCCTGGGATCTGAGATGGCCAGGGCAGTGACGATGATAATGGCTTCTTTAAGGCATCCCTGCCGGTCTGCTTCAATGAGAATTCTTGACAGCTTTGGATCCACGGGGATTCGGGCCATGATTCTGCCCATTCGGGTTAGGGCATACTCTTTTTTCCCTCTTTTTTTATTTGGTTTTTCATTGATGGCGCAAAGTTCAATCAGGGTATCAAACCCGTCCTTGATACTCTTGGGAGCCGGAGGGTCAATAAAAGGAAAAGAGGATACTTCCCCAAGATGCAAATTAATCATGCGCAAAATAACTTCCGCAAGATTGCTTCTTAGTATTTCAGGTGATGTGAAAAAGGGTCGGCTATTATAATCATCTTCATCATACAGCCGGATACATATACCGTTTTCAATCCTGCCGCAGCGGCCTTTCCGCTGATCTGCGGAACTTCTTGATATGGGACTTACCGGAAGGGCAGTTGTCCTTGTCCTGGGAGAATAATGGGGGATTCTGGCAAGGCCTGTGTCTATTACATATTTTATGCCCGGTATGGTCAAAGAGGTTTCCGCCACATTGGTTGCAACAATAATTTTTCTGCCGGCGCCGATAGAAAAAACTTTAGACTGCTCTTTTGCAGAAAGCCTTGCAAAAAGTGGCAGTACAGATACGCCGGGATGATTTCTGCCCCTAAGCATTTCCAGGGTTTCACCAATATCCTGTTCTGTTGGCATGAAGACCAATATATCGCCGCGCTTTGTGGTGGACAAAATGTGATCACATGCTTCCACCGCCGTTTCTACATATCCCTGGTCCTCGATGGATTCTGTCTCTTCTTTGGAATCTGTCAGGGCCATATATTTTACCTGGACAGGATACATCCTGCCGGAGACTTCGATGATGGGGGCGTTATCAAATGCCTTGGAGAATTTTTCAGTATCAATGGTAGCGGAGGTGATAATGAGTTTCAGATCTTTTCTTTTTTTAACCAGATTGCGCAGGATACCCAGGGTAAAATCAATGTTCAGGCTCCTTTCGTGGGCCTCATCTACAATAATGGTGTCATACTGGTTTAAAAACCGGTCGCTCTGGGTTTCTGCCAGTAGAATGCCATCTGTCATCAGTTTAATATGGGCGTGACGGGAAATTTTGTCATCAAACCGGATCTTATAGCCAACGCTTGCACCGATTTTTTCATTCAGCTCAAAGGCAATCCTGGAGGCCACGTTTACGGCGGCAATCCGCCGGGGTTGGGTACAGCCGATCATCCCCCGGATACCCTGACCGGCTTCAAGACAGAATTTGGGAATCTGGGTGGTTTTCCCGGATCCTGTCTCTCCTGAAATGATTAAAACATTATGGGATTTGATGGCATGGATGATCTCATCTTTTTTTCTGACAATAGGCAGTTGCTTGTCAAATTTTATCTGGGTGGGCCGCTTTTGTTGCCTTCTTTTGTTTTCATCAACGCTTTTTTGTGTTTTTTCCAGAAGTCTTTGGGCGGCTGCCTGCATTTTTTTGCCTGAATCATCGGTATTGTGGCAAGCTTTTTTTATTGATTTCAGTTGCTTATAAATGCTATGTTGATCTTTTAGCATTACATAAGCGATAAGCTTTTCTATTCTCTTAACTCCATCCATGATGAGAAGATATTA
>JAAEMC010000199.1 GCA_024225895.1 Desulfobacteraceae bacterium
GAAAATCCTAAGGTTATTGAAGCTTACATAGGAGAAGATTAAATCATAATGAAGAATAATGATCACTTACTTGAATACACCATACCCCAACTCCTTCGCTGGCGGGTCCAAAAGTCTCCCAACAAAACTGCTTTAAGGGAAAAGGATTTCGGCATCTGGAATGCCTATACCTGGGAACAATATTACGAGCATGTCAAAAAAACAGCACTGGGACTAAAGGTCATAGGCCTCAAAAAAGGCGATACAATTGCCGTTATCAGCGATAATATCCCTGAACTATTATTTGTAGCAATTGGGGCACACTCCATAGGAGCTATGTCTGCAGGGATTTATCAGACAAGCATGCCTGCCGAGATTTCCCAGATTCTTACCTATCTAAAAGTCAGTGCAGTCTTCTGTGATAATCAGGAACAGGTGGATAAGGTTCTCGACATCAGGGAACAAATCCCAAAAGTCAAAAAGGTCATCTTTGAAGACCCCCGGGGGATGAGGGACTATATGTCTGATGACTGGTTTATTGATATCAGGGATATCTATAAACTGGGTGACAAAGAGAATGAAAAAAACCCTGAATTTTATGACAAAATGATTGATGAAGGGAAACCTGAAGATCCCTGTCATCTATGCTTGACATCAGGCACAACCGGCCTTCCTAAAGGCACCATGATGACCCATTTAAACTATATTAACATGGGGGTTAAAATTACCGAGGTAGATCCTCTTGAGCCCACGGATGAATATGTTTCCTTCCTGCCCTTTGCATGGATCGGTGAACAGATGAACTCTTTCGGGGTTGCCATGGCAACAGGAATTACCATCAATTTCCCGGAAGCTGTGGAAACCAACATGGCGGATCTCAAGGAAATCGGACCCCACTTTATGTTTGGTGCCCCAAGAATTTATGAAACCATCCGGTCGGAAATATGGCTTAAAATTGACCAGTCCTACTGGCTGAATAAGATGTTATATAATTATTTTATTAAAGTTGGTGAAACAGCGGCAACTTACAGGATGACCGGTAAAACCATGCCGCTGGGATTGAAAATAAAAGCATGGCTTGGAACACAGATGATCTTCAGGCCGCTGATCAACCAGCTTGGACTTTTAAGACTCAGAAGGGCTTATACCGGTGGTGCTGCCCTTGGACCGGCACTTTTTACCTTTTACCAGGCCATTGGTATCAATCTTAAACAAATTTACGGACAGACTGAAATCACTGGAATCGCCTATATGCACAGGGATGGTGACGTGCGGCCGGATACGGTGGGAAAACCATTGCCCGGCACTGAATGTAAGATTGCCGAAGACGGTGAAATCCTTTCCAGGGGCGCATCTGTTTCACCTGGTTATTTTGACCTTCCTGAAAAATCCGAAGAGCTTCTTGAGGGAGGATGGCTCCATTCCGGGGATGCCGGATTTATAGATGAAAACGGTCATCTGGTGGTGATTGACCGTCTATCTGACGTAATGCACAACAATAAAAGTGAAATGTTTTCTCCCATGTTCCTTGAGAATGCGCTGAAATTCAGCCCCTATATCAAGGAAGCCGTGATTTACGGCAACAAAGAAGATTACGTAGCCTGCCTCGTAAATATCGATCCCATTGTTGTGGGAAAATGGGCTGAAGACAGGGGAATTTCTTATACCACTTATATGGATCTTTCTTCCAAACCGGAAGTGGCTGAATTGATGATGGAACAGGTCATTGATGTAAATTCCAGGGCAGAAAAGGAACATTTTAAAATCAAACGGTTTGCCCTGTTATATAAACTTTTAGATGTAGATGACGGAGAGCTGACAAAAACCGGCAAAATCCGTCGTAAATTTGTGCAGGAAAGATATCAGAACCTGTATGATTCACTTTATGACGAAACTGTGGATAAAAAAGAAGTTGAAGCATCCTTCCAGTATCAGGACGGGCAGTCCACAACAGTTAAAACCAGTATTTCTTTTTATACGGTGAAAGGAGTCTGATGAGTTATTTTTTTCAATTGGTCGTCAGCGGTATTGTGGTGGGGTCCATATACGCATTGGCTGCCCTTGGACTTGTACTGGTCTATAAATCAAGCCGGGTATTGAATGTTGCCCATGGCCAGATCATTGCGGCAGGGGCCTTTATTACCTATTATTTAACAGTCGATTTGCACATCCCGATTTTCTTTTCCTTTATTGCCAGCATGATTATTACCTTTTTTATCGGCATGGCTATTGAAAGGATATTCTTACGGCGTCTCATCGGTGAACCCATTATATCTGTTATTATGGTGACCATTGGCCTGATGTACATTCTTGACGGTGTGATTTATCTTACCCCCTTTGGAACGGAAAATTTTTCATTTCCGGTGTTTTTACCCCAGGCACCACTGGAATTCGCCGGTGTTTCCATTTCCTGGACCCAGCTTTTAGGCGTCATCATTACGATCATTTTGATCGGTGCGTTTTCCTGGTTCTTTAAAAAATCAACTGTGGGTATCTCCATGAGGGCGGTGTCTGATGATCAGCTCGGGTCCATGTCTGTGGGCATATCCGTTCCCACTGTATTCGGACTTGCCTGGGCTACAGCAGGGCTTTCTGCGGCTGCTGCGGGATGTATCATCGGTAATATTACAGGACTGAATTTTGAGACCCTGCATGCCTTTGGAATCGTGGTGCTGCCGGTGGTCATCCTGGGTGGGCTTGATTCCATTTTAGGTGCGGTTGTTGCCGGCATCATCATGGGACTGATCCAGCAGTTTGCCAGCGGGTATCTGGATGGAAACTGGGGCCTTAGTGGTACAGGAGAGGTTTTACCCTATATCATTTTGTTATTTATCCTTCTTTTTAAACCGCATGGTCTGTTTGGAATCCATGAAATTGAGAGAGTATAGCCTATGTCAGCAAATACGTGGTTAGCAACGGGAAATTTTAATACAACCTACAGACAGGAACAAAAGACATTTTTCACCAGCCTGGACCGAAGCATTTTTACCTTTTTTTTGGTTGTCCTTTTCATGTGGCCTGTCTTTTTCCAATTGACCAATAAATATATGCTGGTGATTGATAATGTATTAATCGCCATCATTGCGGTAATGGGGCTGAATCTTGTGACTGGTTTTGCCGGGCTGATATCCATTGGGCATGCGGCCTTTGTCGGCATCGGCGCCTATACCGTGGCCTCTTTTTGCCAGGTCCTGGGCACCAATCATATAGCAGTTACCCATTTCTGGCCGGTACTGATTATTTGCGGAGGTATCACAGGGGCAATCTTTGGGGCCTTAATCGGTCTTCCAGCCTTAAGATTGAAGCACCTGTATCTTGCCATTGCCACCCTGGCTTTTCAGCAGATTTTCCAATGGGTGATCCAGCTCTTTGATTTTTTTAACAAAGGCCAGACCATCAGTGTTGGCAGAGTTTTCTGGATCACAGGAAAAATCGGCAGAAAAGATCATTATTTTTTTTGGTATTACATATTACTTGTGGTGGTGGTATTACTGGGTTTTGGTATCCGTAACTTGTTGAAAACCCGCTATGGCAGATGCCTTATGGCGGTACGAGATAATGACCGGGCCGCAGACGCCATGGGAATGCACCCGGGACTGACAAAAGTATATGCTTTTGCTTTGGCCGGCTTTTTTGCCGGTGTGGCAGGCGCCATGCATGCCTATCTTTACAGGGGTGTTGGGTTTGAATCCTTTACCCTCAAAGAGTCCATCGATTATCTTGCCATGGCCATTGTCGGAGGTCTGGGAACACTTAACGGTTCTTTATGGGGCCCTGCAGCTATTCAGCTTCTGGATCTCCAGGTGGAAAAACTTGCAGAGAGCGCGGCCCAATACCTGCCGTCGAGCATGAACCTGGCAACAGCCCTGCGGCCCTTTACCTTCGGTCTTGTCATTGTGCTATTTTTGATGTATGAGCCAAGGGGTATAGCCAACTGGTGGAGAATTGTAAAATCGTATACCAAGTTGTGGCCATTTAGGTATTAGAACGTGTACATTTGCGAATTGGGTGTATTAAGGTCAGACTTTTATATATTTTTTGCAACAATAACCCATAAACGAGGAGGATGGTAAACATGGAAAGTAAAAAGTTATTTTTTTTCAATGCATTACTGGTTCTTATCATTTCATTTGCGCTCAGTACTTCAGTGACGGCAGGAGAAACCTATAAGTTAGGCATGTCTCTTGCGATCACAGGCCCGACCTCTGATGCCGGCAACCCGATTTCAAAAGGGGTGGAAGACTGGTTCAAGTATGTTAATGAAAACAAATTACTGGGGGATGACAAGATCGATTGTATCATCCGGGATGACCAGTACAAAACCGCAGTTACCAAAAGAAATTTTGAAGAATACCTGGACGAAGGGATTGTCTTTTACTTGAATTATTCCACCGGAAGCACCCTGGGTTTGAAACAAGACTTTGAAGATGAACAGATTCCCGTTGTTCCTGCCTCCTACCATGAAGGCAATTTAATAGATTCAAACTATATATTCTTACCGGTTGCCACCTATTCTGAAAACGTAGTCGCATTAGGTGAATATGTTGCCAAGAATCATAAAGGGGGGGGTACTCCTAAAGTTGCCATGTTCCTTCATCCTTCAGCATTTGGAAGGGGACCGTTGGAAGATACCCAAAAGGCGGTTGCTGCGGGTCTGAAAATTGAAATCGTTGAAGTGGTTGAACATGGTAAGGACCTGGATAACTCAGCCATGTTAAAACGCCTGCTCAGTAAAAATGTTCAGTATGTAATCAGCCATACGGTTCAATCTCCGGTTGCCACCATGTTAAAGGATGCAACGCGCCTTGGCGTAAAAGCGAAATCATTTGGAGAAGAAGGCAAACTAACTTTCTTGGGCGCCCATTATACCGGTGGAAATGATCTGATCGCTCTTGCCGGAGACGCTGCAAATGACTTTTTATGGACATGCTCCTATAACCTGACTTCTGAGCAAAATGAAGGCACAAAAAAACAATTGGATTTGGCTAAAAAATACGGACGCGATGAAAAAGCTGCCAATTCCCATAACTATGCCACTGGTATTTTAATGGCTCAGATTCCCACGGAAGCCATCAAAAGAGCAAAAGCTGCCGGTATGAAAATCAATCAGGAAAATCTTTATAAAATCATGAATCAAATGAACGGCGGCAAAGCATTTAATTCTTTTACAGCTGTTGGACCGGTAACTTACTCAAAAGATGACCATGTAGGCGTTGATAAATTAAAAATCTATAA
>JAAEMC010000200.1 GCA_024225895.1 Desulfobacteraceae bacterium
AATGCTTAACCAGATACTCATATTCATCGAAAATTAAAACAATTCCTTTTACATTTTGCTCAAAAAGAGATTCAAGAAGCTCATCAAATTCATGATAAGGATGCTGTAAAAAAGATTCATAATCTATAGGTTTATCCAACTTCACTTTTTCAGAAATTTTTTTGGCGATGTAACAAAAAAGATCCCCAACAGTTTGGTAACCAGCACCCTGCATATCTATAAACACGGAGATATGCTCTGCCGGCAGGCTTTGTTCCAAATGAAGCAGAAATGATGTTTTGCCAATGCGGCGTGGTCCGGTAAGATTTATACTTACCGATTTAGTTACCTTTCTTAATATACTTTCCAGAAGATCATTCCTCCCGAAAAACATGGATAAATTTCTGACGGGCGGTCCTATGACATATGGATTAGGCAAATTTCTTAAATGATCCTGTTGATGGGCAAACCATTGTTGAATTTCATCGATGTTAGCTAAGGCAATATTATTATTTTTCTGGATTTTCAGGGAGTGTTGAAATTGTTCCAAAGCTTCCTGGTAGCAGGCCGATTTTTTCAGCAACAAGCCAAGTGCATTTGAAGTTCTCACCCATTCAGTATGTTTTTGTAATTTATCCCGGTACAAGCTTATCACCAGATCGGTTTGTTGCTGAATCTCATAAAACCTACCCCACTTCAGCCAACTATCCTCATACCCGGGGCAAACCGTGGTTGCGGATTCAAGCATTCGCCGGGCCATTTCAAGGTTGTTCGATTGGATATACTCCTGGGCATC
>JAAEMC010000201.1 GCA_024225895.1 Desulfobacteraceae bacterium
TCGCTGACCTTCTGGAAACTCAGGAAGCTGAAAGTAATGCGCCTGTATCAGAAAAAACAAAAATAAAAGGGATAGGGATCAGGACAAAAATGTTTGCCCTGCTTATTATTCTCATTGGGGCATTTGCCGGTCAAGCCTATTACCTGATTTCTCAATTAAATATAGTGACGGATCGATTCGGGCAAGAGGGAATAAATATTATCAAGGAAATGGCTGAGAAGGATATTATGAAGACTGCCGACTCTGTTGCCCGCCAGGTGAACCTTTATCTTGAGTCCCATCCGGATCTTACCAAAGAAAACTTCATGAAGGATGAGTATTTCAGGAACATTGCCGTTCAACCCGTTGGGAAAAAAGGATATACCGCATTATATGAAAAAGGGGAGGATGGAAAATTTCAGACATGGGTGCATAAGAACCCAGGGATTACTGCCCCGTCCCTGGATGACATGTCCAAGCTCGAAGGACCTTTAGGAGCCAGTTTCGCCGGATTCTGGAAGGTATTGACAGGCGTAAAAGGAACCACACCCTCCAAGGGATACTATCGATGGCAGGAAAAGGACAACTCTTTCAAGGACAAATACATGGCCTGTGTTAATGTCAAAGGGACTGGATTTTACATTGCCAGTACCACATACATTGATGAATTTACCCTTCCCATGCAGCGTCTTGAAAATGAAAGCAAAAAGATTGCCAAAACTCAGAGCATCAATATTGCCATAATCATATCAATTGTTTCTATTGTAATTGCCATTATTGTATTTATATTCGGTAACCGGTTGACATCTAATATCAAGTATCTGTCCGAAGTAACCGACCGGATCAGCCTTGGCGATCTGGATGCCCTTATCGAAACCCGCTCAAACGATGAACTGGCTATACTGACTGAATCCATTTCACGGCTTCAGCAGAGTGTAAGACTGTCGATCAAGCGGCTTCAGCTTCGGGAATAACCCTTACAAAAAAACAAACAGTTCAAATACCGGCCTTTTTTCTGGCGAGCATTTGAACCGTTGGCATTTTCTATTCCGTTATTAGCGTTTACTTTTTATCATAGGCGTTTACCCGGACGGTGAAACTCTGAAGCCTCTGGCGCTGATCCGAAAGATTCGAAAATACAAGCATATAGGGGACAAAGGCCCCGGGTTTGATGTTTACATTGGAACCATTTGTACCTTTCTTTTTACTTAATGCGGCATTGATATCAACAATAGTTGATATTTTAAGCATTTCTTCCGGAATGATATTACCGCAGAAAGCAAGTTTGGTTTTGATTTCCTTATTGTTTTTAGCAATAAGTGATCCTTTTACCTGGATATGGCTGCAAAAATTGTTTGAAGGATTTTCGACTGTTCCGGTGATAACAAATAATGATCCTGCAGTGGTGTTGGTTACAAACCGTCCGTTCACATTTTTCTGATTAGGAACAGGAACAGAAACTGTTTCCTTGGGCGCTTCTTTTTCCAAAATTTTTTCCAAATAGGGTATTTTAATATCTGAGATAACAGGGATCTTGTATCCCGTCATCAAGCTCGCAATATAGGCACCGGCAACAATAAAAAAAAGAAGGACGGGGATCAGAATAATAACAGGACCATGAACCATGAATTTTCTGTTCTGGGGAACAGCACTGCCCTGTATATCAAGTTCGGCCAGATCTGGTTTTTCAAGCTCGGTTTGCCCGATTGCTGCAGGCGAGGATTCATCAATATATACATCTTTATGTTCTTCAACATCTTCTGTCTCTTCAATCTCAATGGGGCCTTTGTCTTCCAGCAAAGATATTTCAGAATCAGGGGCCCGGCCAAATTCAATTTCAAGTTCAAATTCAGGGTCGTCTTCTTCAATGCGTACCAGTTCCGTATGGCCCGTGTGATCAGTTTTTTCCATATCAAATTCAGGGGGATCGCTTCCGTCCTCAGCAATCTGACTGTCATCCAATATCAGCGCTAAGGCTTCCATGTCCAACTCCAGCACTGGCATGTCTTGATCCGGAGGTTCCAATTTGCTTTCATCATCCCGTAATTCTGAATCTGATTGACCCTGCAAGGGATTCTTATACGGTTCATCATCTCCTATGCATGGGTCGTCATTGATTTTAAGGCCTGTCAATTCCCGATAGCTGAATTCAGATTCATCCAGAACCATATTGGGAAGATCTTGTCCCGATTCAACATTTACAGCACTGCCTGTTGCAGGCGCCTGGTTTTCTTTTTCCAGGCCGATTCCGGAATCAAGGTTTAAATCTGAAAAGTCCTCCCGATCCTCGACTATTTCCTCACCAGGCGGGCAAATTATAAAAAAATGCTTGCAACGGCTGCAACGAACTTTTGTACCTTCTGGCTTTACAAGGGATTCGTCAAGATTGAAACTTGTGGAACAGCTATAACAGGTGATAACCATTATTTTTTCCCTTATTCCTATCATTTCAGATCATAGATTTTTAGAAAACTATTTTATTTTAATCCAGTCCAAAACCTGCAATAAACCCTTTTTCAAGTTAAATCACTAATTGACAAATCAATTTCTACCTCACGATAAACCTGTTTGTCAATTAAAGTCTGTCTAAAAAATGAGTGTCAATTACACATGTTGAAAATTGTTTGTAATCAAACATTCCCATTATTGCTCAAACAAGCCAGTGTGATATTCTTAAGTTCAAAAAAATTAAGTTTTGGGGAAAATCCATAGAACAAAACTCAGGCTAAATATCTTTATAAAATACAAAGGTATCACCGGTTTTCTTGGCCTCATACATGGCCTGGTCGGCCTGGTGGACGAGGTCCTCGGCGTCTTCGGCCGAATCGTCGGGATAAATGCTCACCCCGATGCTGGTCGATACGTAATCAACAGCATCCCGGCCCAGATGATAGGGAAGACGGATAGCTTCAAGGATTTTTTCGGCAAGTTCAATGGGGTTAAAAGCAGATTTGCCGGTCATGACAACGGTGAACTCATCTCCTCCGATTCTGGAGATATAATCGGTTTTTCTTAAGATTTCGGTCAGCCTTGATGCGATTTCTTTTAAAAGCGCATCCCCTTTTTCATGGCTGAGTGTGTCATTGACCTTTTTGAATTTATCGATATCCATAAAAACAAGGGCGACATTATTCGGATCTCTTTTAGCCTGATTCAGGATACCGGTTAAGTACTCATAAAATGCTTTCCGGTTGTGAAGACCGGTCAATGAATCATGGTAGGCCAGGAATACAAGCTTTTCTTCGTGTTTTTTTTGTTCGTCAATATCGTGTACAAAAGTTCTGTATCCTTTTTGTTCACCGTTAACATCAATTACAGGAGCAGGTCGGATACCCATATGTTTCAAGGCCCCGTCTTTTTGTTTTAATTTGATACGGGTTTCATTGCTGTCCGGATCTGTTTGCAGTACCTCGTTTAGTTTTTTGGTGCCTTGGATGAGATCTGAAAAGTTTTTACCGGAAAGTTCTTTTTCTTTATACCCGGAGATCCGGCACAATGATTTGTTGAAAAAAGTAATCCGGCCGTAAATATCGGTTTCACAATAACCGTCCTGTACTTCTTCAATTATGGAACGATATTTTATTTCGCTTTGTAATAATGCATCCTGTGCGCTTTTCCTTTCAATGGCCAGGGCGACTTGGTCTGAAACGGTGCCCATCAGGTTGATATCTTTGTCAGTGTATTCTTCCTGTCCTGAGTAATTTTGGGTGACCATTACCCCGATCACATCTTTTTTTATTTTCAGCGGGATCCCCAACCAGTTCTTTGCTGCGGTATCGGAAAAACCCCATTCGAAAAATCTGCCGCCGGGTTCAAAATCCTTTTTGTAAGCTATTAAAGGTTTACCGGATTTGATAACTTCAACAGTCAGGGAAATTCTTTTGCTGATGTTATCGATGTCTTCGCTTGAAATGTTTTTCTCATCATGCCAGTAAGGGAATGTGACGCGATCTTCTTCTTTGTTGTAACTTGCGATATAAAAATTGTCCAATTTCATGATCGTACCGAGGATACGATGGATATGTGCGTAAAGTTCATCCAGATCGCGGGTGGTATTGACAGCATTGGAGATGTCGAACAAGGCTTGATTGGTTTTTTCAACCTGGTTTCTCTGGTTCACTTCAACCGCAAGCTGATGGTTCTTAATTTCCGTATTCGCAGTGGCTTGTGAGGCGTCAAGCTTTGCTTTTTTCAGATCCGTTTCCAATTTTTTTCTCTGTGTTACATCGATCAGAACATTCAAGATGCAGGCATTCCCTTTATAATCAATTAAATCCGAGGATACGGATACATGAACGATGCGATTGTCTTTTGTGGGCAGTTGAAGGTAAAGGTCACGGCCATATCCTTTGTCTTGAATGGTCTTTGTGACCGCCTTGCGTTCTTCTTCATTTTTATAAACGCCAAGTTCAGTAATGGTTTTGCCAATTATTTCATCCTGTGTGTAATTCAGCGCTTCTATAAGTTCCGTGTTGACTTCTACTATTTCGCCGGTGTCCAACCGGGTAATGACCACAAAAACGGTTTTGGATTTGAAAATTTTAAAAAACCAGTCCCGGGTCTGATCAAGCTTGAGCTCCATGTCTTGGTTCTTTGTGTTCAGCATGTTTTGATTGATTAAAAAAGCCGCCGCAAGGTAGATCCACATGCATATAGCAACGGCGATGATGGTTAAAGCCGTGATCCGGGTGATTTTATTGATCGGAACATTAAGATCCCGTCGTATGTTGATTTTGATATTCAGTAAGGGTGTATTACTGTCATGAAAGAACATCTGTGTCATCAAAAGATTATTTTCCAGGACATTAAACTGGTAGGGCGGGGTTGAGTCGTCCGGATTATTCTCCTTAGGAAAGTAATCCAAAACTTTTTCAGGGGTTGCAAGCATCTGTATCTGGATATCCAAATCTTCCAAGGCTTTTCTTGATATTAAATCATTCAGATCCAGGGGGTAACCCAGAA
>JAAEMC010000202.1 GCA_024225895.1 Desulfobacteraceae bacterium
CAATATGTCAAAATTATCTATTGATCCTAAGCAAATTGACGAATTAGTGATTTCCCATGACCACCCGGATCATGTGGGCGGTGCCATGAAGCTTATAGAATCCCATCCTGACATGAACACAACCCTGGTAAAATCCTTTCACTCCATCTCTAAATCGTCTGTACAAAAACTTGGGGGCAAGTTTGTGGCAATAGATCAGCCAGCCATAATTACCAAAAATTGTCTTTCCACAGGACAGATGAAAAACATTTCAAAAAATGAACATTCCCTTGTAATCTCAACAGATAAGGGAAGCATTGTTATAACCGGATGCGCCCATCCCGGCGTATCAGACATCGCAGCACGGGCCAAAAAGATAACCGGTCAAAAAATCTTATTGGTGATGGGGGGATTCCACCTGATGAACACCCTTCGTCCTGCTGTCCGTAAAATCACAAAACAGCTAAAGGATCTCGGGGTTCAATATGTTGCACCCAGTCATTGCACCGGAGGAGAAGCCAGTGAAGTTTTTGCCGAGGCGTTTGGCAAAAACTTTTTGGACAGCGGAGTCGGCCGGGTAATTACTGCCAAAGATCTTATTGTATAAAATAAATTCACATTTCTTTCACATCAAATTCATCTGTTTTTCCTTAATATTTAATTGTGAACCACTCGTAATTATTATGGCAAATCGCAGAAATAAGGTTCTGATAAGCCTATTTAATATAGATACAACTGATTATGATATTGCGGCCCAAAACAATCTTGAACATGTCAGATCAGATCTTAAAACCACCCAATTGAATATACAGCGATGTATTATAATAGCCCCTTTTACCGGCAGGATAAAACAAGAATCCGCTGATAAAGGCACTGGGCTGTTAAAGTTTCAGGGGGAACCTTTCTGGTGCCTGGAATTGAACTCTGTGGTGCTTACCTAAATACGGTCAATCCAGGCAAACTAATTTTTAAAATAATATTGTCCCCTCCCATGTTTTTTTGATATGATTTACGTATTATTTGATCCATACTTCATTCGGAATAAGCAGATAAAACAGTTGAATTTGCAGCAATAAGGCCTTCTTCGAGATAGCAAACAGAATAAAAACAAAGCGCCATTTACTTTGGATGCGCGAAAGAAAAGGAGTTTCCATGCAGAACGTTATGGGTGATTTTCAATTCGACGGCCGCATGATGCGCTACAGTGAATTTGTGCCCCGATTATATAACATGTGCAAGTCCTACGGGTTTGAACCAGGGCGCATCATGCCCTCCCGGGCTTTCTGCTCGGATGAAAATCAAGGATTCCCAATCATTCTCATTACCAAGCATTTTGGTGCCTTTCCCTTTAACCATGGAATGGTAGGCGGCATCGTGGCTACCGACCGCCACGGCCCTCACGCTCACCATGGAAAGGATTTGGTAATAATTCAAGCCAGCCATGTAGGGTATGATCCTGAAACTGAAAACTTTGGTGTTTATCGCCGTCTGCAAATGGATTCGTCCGTCCACACTGCATCATGCGGGAAAATTGATGCAGTTCTTGAATGGTATCAACAAGAATACCAATTCGCTAAAAAAAACATCCTGTTTACCCTTATGGACAGTGAGGCGGTTGTAATTATTGATAACCAGTTCCTGGACACCAAACGTGAAAAGGGGTTGTTTCTTGCACTTGACCGCATCGTTGATATGGGAAAAACCAACCGGCTTGAACCGTTGTATGTATTAAGCACATCAAAAGCATTCCGGATTCATCCTGATTATAAAGCGAAATTGCCGCACTCATTATGGAAATCCATTTCTCGTGTGCCCATTAGCGAGCAAATGACTGCAGACCTGTTTTATTTTAAACAAAAGGTTTCAAAAACCGTTGAGGGGCGTGACCAATTGGAACGCAACCTTGGCCGATACATGCCCCAGATTGTCACGGCCAGTTTTCCAGCGCTGACTGCTGCATTGGCAAATACCCAAATAGAATTTGACAGGACTTACCGCACTTTGCTCAAAGAACCCGGTTATCAGGGTAAAAACTTAGCGTTCATTGCCGGTATCAATATCGATATTTCACCCCAAAAGGGACAATTATTTCCTTTGACCAAGTTTGTTCCCTGGGCAGCCTACGTCCAGACCCGGGACGGAAAGCAGTTCATACTGGAACAAAAAGAGATAGTGGAGGCTCTAAAGGCTCAGAGTTCAGTAAACCCGGAAAGAATTGAGTTGTCAAAAGCCATCCAGATTATGGAAAAAACCTCTGAAATTAAAATTGCCTTTCCTAGCAGTTAGCCACTGGTCCACCGCGGTGATTATAGATACAGACTCATTGCTTTAATTCATATCGGAAAAGGGCTTATTAAGGTGATTAATAGTGAATCAGGAGGAACCACTATTCGGTGACCGGCCGGCAATACATCCCAAATCATATCTGACACATCGCCCGCAGCTGCCATAAAGGAGATTACAGTCCTGATGCCTCTCTTTTCAGATCAGTTGATGAGAGGGTGTCCTTCGCGCTGGCGACTCGAATGAGGTATATGGCAGCTCCAAGACCGCAGGTGAGAAAAAACAGGCCTGCATGAATAAGGGCGGATGGTACGCCCGCCCGGTCAGTCTGCCATCCCAGCACAGGGCCCAAAATTGCAAAAGCAAAGCGAATGATCAGGTTTCTTACAGACAAAACCGTGGCCCGGATGTCCGAAGGTATGATTTCGTTGATCTGGTTCCTGAGCACAGGAGTAGCAACGCCGCGGACACCATAAAAGGCAAAAAGGAAGATCAAACCCATGGCACTGCCGGTAAATCCCATGAGAAGATAGCCACCGGCAATGCCCAGGGCGATTAATATCATTATGCTGTTTCGGCCAATTCCTTTTTCCACTCGCCAGGCATTCATGGAAACAAAGCCTGTCAGCAGGTTGAGCAGGGGAATAAGTATGCCGTACCAGGCCAAAGGCAGCACAAGATAGGCAAAATAGGGCTGAACAAACCAAGCCATGGTCAGTGTGGCCGTCCCCATGAGGGACGAAAAGAGAATGGCGGCCCGAAGGCCTTTGTGGTCTTTTACAGTATACCGGACAATGACCAGTATCTGGCTAAAACTGGTGTGACCCCGCATTTTTTGGCGGGTTGGTTCAACCAGAGTCAGGGCGGCTGGTACGGCGGCAAAAGCGACGATGGTCTGGAAGAAAAACGGGGTCCGAAGGCTGATCATCGCGATTAGGACGCCCAGGGGGGCAGCCACTGCTTCTGCAAAATTACCGGCTGAGATCATCCTTCCCTCTTGCTTAAGATAGTCTTTTTCATTGTTTGCGGCCTGAAGGCTGTCGTAAAGCAATGCGGAATCGGAACCTGATATAAAACTCTGGCCGATGCCCAGAATGATTTCACAGATCAGAAAAGTCCAGAAACTGGTTGCCATGCAATACATGGCAAATCCGGCAAACCCCATGATACTCCCCAGAATCAATGAGTTTTTTCTACCCCATACATCTCCCAGATAGCCGGACGGAACCTCCAGTACAACAATGGAAAAGGAGTATACGGCCTTGAGTATAAACAGATCCTGGGTGGCCAGTCCGTTTTCCCTGTAAAAAAGGAAAAGGATGGGCATAGTCAGCATCAGCCACTTGGACAGTTTGATGATGTATAGGCGGATTATATTGCCTTTTGCAGCCCGGAACACTTCTTTTTCCCTCATTGAATTAAAATTGGGGAACATATCATATTTACCAGGCATTTGCCATGGTTTTGCTATTTACTCCCCTGATCCACCATCAAGGCGCCACCTGCCGCGTTGCCTGCGATCGTTCCTCCCTGCGGAGTATGACTTATACGCCTCAGTCGTCACTCCTTGGCGCCTTGCATCTGACACCTTGATGGTGGCCAGGGATGTGCCTTTTTGTTGTTATTGTGGCATGTTATGTAATTTGATGGTGGATTTGGGTACTCATTCCTTTATCGGAATAGACCAACCTGGTGATATTTTTCAAGGAAATGAATAACCATTAACGAAAAACGTAAATTCACTTGGACGATAAAAAGTGCTACTCATCCCGTGCTTTGATTTTTGTCGCCGGTGTTTTTCAGTGTGAAAAGGCAGGGAGGCGCAAGGCACTTATTCTAATTTGGGCCTGATTTTGATTCAGGGTCGGAATTATACCATAATTTTTTGAATTTTCTTGACACAAACGTAACCAGCAATTATTATTGTGGCTGACGGTCATAATATGAATGAATAGGAAAATATGGGGATAGCAGAAAGAAAAGCAAGGGAGTTTGAAAGACGGGAGAGGGAAATCCTTAATGCCGCCTTTAAATTGTTTATGGAAAAAGGACCGGATGCCGTGACCAATGAGATGATTGCCAGGGCATCGGAGATCGGCAAAGGAACCATTTACAAGCATTTTAAGTCAAAGAATGATATTTATGCGGTATTGCTGATTGAACAGGTTGAAAAAATCCACCGTTTTATTAAAAATCACCTGGATTCGAAGGCAGATGTCATCGATCAGATGAGCCAGTTTATGCTGCTCCACCTGTCCTTTTATGATGCAAATCCGGGTTCTTTTAAAATCTGCTATGAATTCCGTCGCTTTATTACTGATGACAGCCTTGACCCGGCCGTTGCGGAGCGGTATGAGGATATGTACCGCAGAAAAAACTTTTTGCTGCAGAAAATATTTGAAAAGGCACTGGATATGGATCTTGTTATTGACCTGCCGCCTGCGGATCTGACCATACTGGCATCTGGAATGTTTTTGGGCGCTATCAATGAGATGCCTAATGAGTTTATCTCCAGCCGGGAGGTGATTAATGCCACTATTGTGGAGAGTGTTATCAAAAGCCTTTTAAAATAGATATCCGGAACAATAGCATGACAAGGCCCATGTTGGTTTGTACGGGTTTTGCTAAGACAAACATCCTCCGGATAAAAGATGTTCCGGCTGGAATAGGATAGAGCCGGAAGTGTTAAACCATATGCAGGAAGGGTAACTGCATTTTTTTTGAATTTTTGCGTGGCCAATGGTCACAAAATGGCCGTTGTCTTAAATTTGGCCGATGGTCGTAAACTGAATATAAAGGAGAATGCTTAAACATAGCAACCGTATAACCCGGTTAATGATCTGACCGGCAATACAATTGAAATTGCAGAATAAACGAACTGCAATTTTTTTTGAACCTGAGTGTGGCTGGCGGTCACAAAATGGCTATTAGAAATTCTGTGGCTGCTGGTTGCGTAATGAATCTTAAGGAGAAACCATGAATAAAAAAACAGAGCATAAGAAAACTGGCAAAACACCAAAGACAGCAGATGCACAAAAGGTAACAATAGACAGGGCAACACGTGATATGCTGCTTAGAGCCCAGGCCTTGGGTGTTGAAACCATATTTGACCGGGCACAGAACATGAAGCCCTGTAATATCGGCTCCCAGGGGACCTGCTGTAAAATTTGCGGCATGGGGCCATGCCGGTTGCCGCTGTCCAAAATTGACCAGGATGGCGAGGATAACCGCAAAGGGCTTTGCGGGGCAACAGCCAATACCATTGCGGCCAGAAATTTTGCAAGAATGGTGGCCGGAGGCGTTGCTGCCCATTCCGACCACGGCCGGAACGTGGCAGAGATATTTTTATCTGCGGCCTTAAAGGAAACCTCAAACTATACAATAAAAGACACCATAAAACTGCTTGCAGTCGCCCGGCACCTGTCCGTGGACACAACCGTTGATGTTGACGGGGAAAAAGTGGACCGGGATGTTGATGAAATCGCTGTGGAGGTAGGAGAGAAAGCTTTAAGTGAATGGGGCAAGGCAAGCGGTGAGCTGCTGTATTTAAAACGGGCGCCTGAAACATTGTATGAGAAATGGCAAAAGAACGGTGTGCTGCCCCGAAATATTGACCGGGAGATCGTGGATATCATGCACCGCACCCACATGGGGGTTGACCAGGATTATGTCAATATTACCAGACAGTGCACCAGGGCCGCCCTTGCCGACGGATGGGGCGGGTCCATGCTGGCTACCGATCTGCAGGATATACTTTTCGGAACCCCTTATCCCTTGGAAACCCAGGCCAACCTGGGCATTTTAAAAGAGGACCATGTCAATATTATTGTTCACGGACACGAACCTGCACTGTCTGAAATGATCGTGGCAGTGGCCCAATCCGAAGAGATGCTGTCCTATGCTGCCCAAAAAGGTGCTAAAGGAATTCAGCTTGGCGGTATCTGCTGTACGGCCAACGAAATTCTGCAGCGCCACGGGGTGCCGGCGGCTGGCGGTTTTCTGCAGCAGGAACTGGTCATCGTCACCGGTGCCTGTGATGCCATGATCGTGGATGTGCAATGTGTATTTCAAAATCTTGCCAACGTGGCCAAGTGCTTTCACACCAAGCTGATCACCACCAACCCCATTGCAAAAATGGAACAGAATAACGTCCTGCATATTGAATTTGACGAACATCACGCCTTGGAAGACGCACAGCGTATTGTCAAAGCCGCCGTGGACAACTTTGAAAACCGGGACGCCGAAGTGATGATCCCGCAAGAAAAGGCCACTCAGATAGCAGGCTTCAGCGTTGAAGCGATTGAGTATCATTTGGGGGGAACTTTCCGGGGCTCTTTTTATACCCTCAACGACAACATCATCAACGGCCGTATCCGCGGAATTGCAGGGCTGGTGGGTTGCAACAATGCCAGGACAAAGCACAATGAAAACCACATCACCATTATCAAAGAGCTGATCAAAAACGATGTCATTGTCTTGTCAACGGGATGCAATGCCATTGCCTGCGCCACAGAAGGGCTGCTCACACCGGAATCAGCTGCCGCCTACTGTGGTCCGGGCCTGGCTGAAATCTGCGAAACTGTGGGCATCCCGCCGGTTCTCCACATGGGCTCCTGTGTTGATAATTCAAGGCTTCTTTTGGCGGCAACCAAGGTTGTTGAGGCAGGCGGCCTTGGAAATGATATCTGCGATCTGCCTTTGGCTGGAAGTGCGCCGGAATGGATGAGTGAAAAGGCCATCAGTATCGGTCACTATTTTGTCAGCTCCGGTGTTTATACGGTTTTCGGATATGGCATCCCCACATCCGGGGCGCCTGTATTTCATAATCACTTAAGCCGCGATATGGCAAAGATTTACGGCGGCATGTGGGATGTGGAACCCGATCCTGTTGCCCATGCCCGAAAGATGATCGCCCATATCGATAAAAAAAGACAGGAACTCGGGATCGACAGAGCACGGGAACGGGTACTCATGGATATGGCTTCGCGTCAGGCCCTGGAAGCGTAGGGTCGGACATATAAATCCCGGCACCAGAGATCGGGGTAAAAGCCAGATATGTAACTATAAAAGTGTAAAAGCACCAATTACAATGAATCTTAAGGAGTAGTAATATGTCCAAATTAATCGCATTTGCTGCCATCCAGGGTGGGTATAAAGCGGTTTCCCAGGCTGAAGGGGAACTCAACAAGGCTCTTGCCACCTACGATGCCGGCACGAAAATAGGATTTCCAAACACAGCATACTATCTGCCGGTGATCTATTCTTTAACCGGCATGAAGGTCGAAACCCTTGAAGATCTTCAAAAACCCATGGCCTTTGCCAGGGAACTTCTGCCGCCCCATATCAAACTGAAACTTTGGCTGCCGTACTTAGGTCCCTTGCTGGACGCAGGCATGGCCGGTATTTTTTCCTATGAAATCATTGAAGCGCTGCGGTATCTGAATGAACCTGATTTTTATGTTCAAGGAGAAGATCCAGATCTTGAAAACGGCAGAAAATGGGTAGGGGCGGCAGATGATACGGTCCTTAGAAAACGCGGTGTTGAGCTGGTTGACGGTTCAGCACCCGGATTCGCCGCCATGGTAGGGGCAGCACCCGATGCTGCAACAGCAAAAATGATTGTTGAGGATTATCAGAAAAAATCTCTGTACATCTTCTGTGCGGCCAACCATAACGGTAAAACCCTGATAGACCAGTGTATTGAAGAGAATATGCAGATCGGCTGGAACACGCGGATTGTTCCCTTTGGCCCGGATATCTCGTCTGCCGTGTTTGCCCTTGGGTTTGCCAACAGGGCAGCCATGGCATTTGGCGGTGTGACCCCGGGGGATTACAAAAAAGTATTAATGTACAACAAGGACAGGATTTTTGCCTTTGTGAATGCGCTGGGCGATGTGGGAACCGAATGGGGCGTTGCTGCCGGCGGCTGTGTTAACTGGGGATTTCCCACGATTGCCGACACCCCGATTCCTGAAATACTGCCCACCGGTATCTGCACTTACGAACATGTGGTGGCACCGGTTGCCCACGATGAGATCTGCCAGCGGTCCGTAGAAGTCAGGGGCCTTAAAGTTGCAGTTTCCCAGATTGATATTCCCTGTTCATTCGGCCCTGCATTTGAAGGGGAAAGGGTCAGGGGCGCCGATCTTTATGCCCAGTGCGGCGGGGGTAAAACCCAGTGTACGGAACTGGTCAAATCCGCTGAAATGGGGGATATCAAAGATGGTGAAATCATCATCCAGGGACCGGATATAGACGGGATCAAGGAAGGCGGGACATTTCCTCTCGGGATTTTTGTCCAGATCGCCGGCCGTGAGTTCCAAAAGGATTTTGAGCCCATAATGGAACGGCAGATCCATCACCTGGTCAATTATATCCAGGGGATCATGCATATGGGCCAGAGGGATATTTCCTGGATCCGGATCAGTAAAGCAGCCATTGAAAAAGGGTTTGCACTCAGGGATATTGGTGTGGTCCTCCATGCCAAATTACACCAGGAATTCACCAAGATCGTAGATAAGGTCCAGGTCACCCTTTTCACGAAAAAGAAAGATGTGGACGACCTCACCAAAACAGCACGGAAAGAGTACAGAGCCCGTGATTCACGGGTTGACAACATGACGGATGAGGATGTGGATACCTATTATTCCTGCACCTTGTGCCAGTCGTTCGCCCCAAGTCATGTATGCTCGGTAAGTCCTGAAAGAACGGGCCTTTGCGGTGCATACAACTGGATGGACTGCAAGGCTGCCTTTGAAATTAACCCCACAGGTCCCAACCAGCCCATAGAAAAAGGAGAATGCCTGGATGCAAAACTCGGTCAGTGGCAGGGGGTCAATGATTTTGTCTTCAAGGCATCAAGGGGGGCGGTCACCCACTATAATTTTTACTCCATGGTGATTGATCCCATGACGACCTGCGGCTGCTGCGAGTGCATAGCATCCATGCTGCCGATGTGCAACGGGGTGATGACGGTCAGCCGGGATTACGGCGACCAAACCCCCTGCGGCATGAAGTTTACCACGCTTGCCGGTGTCATGGGCGGCGGTGCCAGCTCCCCCGGATTTGTAGGCCACTCCAAGCATAATATTACCCAGAAAAAATTTATCCTGGGTGACGGCGGGCTTCTCAGAATGGTGTGGATGCCCAAAATGCTCAAAGAGGAACTAAAAGAGCGTATTGAACAACGGGCCACTGAGATGGGTGTTCCGGATCTTTTTGAAAAAATAGCCGATGAAACAGTGGGAATGACAGAAGAAGAGATTTTGCCATTTTTGCAGGAAAAAGGACACCCGGCCATGGATATGGAACCGCTGGTCGGATAATATAACTTAAAAGCAAAGGCGGGCTTTGACGATAATTTTTAAATGAATTTCCTTTAATTCCATTTTGTTAGCGTGGCCCGCCCCTGTTTTTTCCAGTTCTTCAAAATGATTTTCAACACATTTGGAGTATGCACTTGCCTTGGGATTGCGGGGCTGGTAGACATCAAAATTATGTGCTGTTGTTTTGGGCATGGCGGAACCGGTATTGTTAATAGAATTATTTGAGAGCATCCAGATAAGATTCAGAATAGGTGGACAGAAACGAAAATGATTGTTGAAAATGTACAATATGTGTTGATAGAAATAATCAATTCAGGCGCAAAACCGGAATATCCTTTACAAAAACATGCTGACGGACAAGCTTTGGCCGTAGTCAAAGGTGAATCTACCACCCCACTACCCCGGGCCATTGAACAAACCACTGCACATGGACAAGCCAGTGAGCTAAACATAAAAAGGTCTGTAGCCATATTAAAAAAAGGAGATGCTGTTTTAATTCTTTCAAACTCAATGCATGGAATCACTCACATCAATTTAATATCAAAAAACAAATGGGGGAAAAAATGACAGATAAATCTAAAATTGCCCCTACCACCATTATGCGCAACGCCTACGCTGTGTATCCTTCTTTTGCCATGCTTGCCGGGATGCAGCTTGATGTATTCACGCCGCTTAAAGACCAACCAATGGATGCCCAAAGTCTGGCTACAGTTTTGAAGGTCAAGGAAAACAAGTTATCTCCCCTGCTCTATGCTCTGGTATCAGCAGGACTGCTCACTGTTGACAACAAAATTTTTTCCAATACCATGGAGGCAGACACCTTCCTGGTTAAAGGACGTCCGGAATATATGGGAGGCCTGAATGAATTCTTTAATAATTTATGGCATGCTACGCTTAAAACAGCCGAGAGCATTCGAACCAACGAACCCAAAGCAAAGCACGACTGGAACACACTAACTGAGGACAAATTGATGAAGTATTTCCGCAGTCAATATCCTTCGGGCCTGCAGGCAGGAAAGAACCTTGCTCAAAAAGTCGATTTCAGCAGGACAAACAGCCTCATAGACGTAGGCGGAGGGGCAGGCGGGCTCTGTGTTGGGATATGTGAAGCATACCCGGAACTTGAGGCAACCATAGCTGACCTGCCTAAAGTTGCGTCTATTTCAAATCAATTTATTTCAAAAGCAGGCTTGCCCCTTACTGATAAAACATATTGTGTCCTTGAAATTATAGAATTTTAATATCTCCTTTACTGGAATGGGCCATCAAGGTATTAGAAAGATGATGAAAAAATAAAAAAACCTTTTGCCCATGCATGACAGGCAATAGAGCCAGTATCAATAATAAGGAGATTAATATGAAAGCTAAATATTTTTTTTTGTTCCTTGTCTTTATAGTAATTAATTCCAGCTCTATTGTATATTCGGCTGAAAACCGGTTAACAATACTTCACACAAACGATCTTCATTCGCATTTCTTAGGTTTTTCTCCAAATGGTGACTATAGCCCGTTAATTACGGGAAATGATAAAACACTTGGCGGCTGGGCAAGGGTTGCAACGGTTTTAAGGTCTGAAAAAGAAAAAAGCAACAATCCTTTTCTGGTTTTGGATGCAGGCGATTTTTTAATGGGATCGCTTTTTCATATGGTCAGCCGTGAGGAAGCGCTTGAGCTGGTGTTGATGAAAAAAATGGGATATGACCTGACAACCCTGGGCAATCATGAATTTGACCTGAAACCTGAGGGATTGGCGCAAATTATTGAATCTGCGGCTGCAAAGGGAGGAATGCCTCAAATTATAGCTTCCAATATAATCTTCAATAAAGATGACAAAAAGGATGACCGATTGGAAAGGCTATTCACGCAGGGGCTGGTGAAACCATATGTTGTCCTGAAAAAAGGTGAACTTAAGATAGGCTTTTTTGGTCTTATGGGAAAAGACGCTGCAAGTGTCGCCCCATTTGCATCTCCTGTAGAATTTGGCGACCCGGTTGAGTCTGCGCAAAGCATGGTTGAGCTGCTAAGAGAGCAGGAGAAGGTCGATATAGTCATCTGTCTTTCACACAGTGGTTTATCGGATGACGAGTCAAAATCAGAGGATGTCCTTCTTGCTAACAACGTACCCGGTATTGATATCATTATCAGCGGGCATACGCATTCGGCTCTTGCCAAACCAATTGTTCAAAACAATACGATTATTGTCCAGGCATGGGAATATGGAAAACAGGTTGGAGTGCTTGATGTGAAAGTAAATGCCACTGGTGTCGAACTTGAGAATTATAAAACTGTCTTAATAGACGATACAATAAAAGGAGATGCCGAAATTGTCAGGATGATCGAGTCAGCTAAAAAGACAGTCAATCAGAAAGTGCTGCAGCCATATAATTTGAAATTTGATCAGGTCCTTGTTGAAACCGATTTTGATCTGCGCCTTAAAACAGATGAATCAAACCTGGGAAATCTTATTACAGACGCAATCAGATGGGCGGTTGACAAAGCAGAATACAATCCGGACGATCCTTTGACCAGAGTGAATGTTTGCATACAGTCCAATGGAGTGGTTCGCGATAATATTATAAAAGGAAGTACAGGCTTAGTAACTGTCAGTGATTTATTCAGAGTCGTTCCTTTAGGTATCGGCTGGGACGGCAGTTTGAGCTATCCGCTGGTCTCTTGTTATATCACTGCTTCTGAATTAAAAAAGGCCTGTGAGATATTGACCACTGTTTATCCCATGAAACACAGCGATTATTTTCTTCAGCTTTCAGGTATTAAGATCTCTTATAATTCCAACAGGATGTTTTTTGACCGGGTGACTAAAATTTTAATTGAAGATGAAAA
>JAAEMC010000203.1 GCA_024225895.1 Desulfobacteraceae bacterium
GCGGTGTATAAAACGTATGGAATGCGTCTGGAAAATGCATCATTTTTATGGGATATCCCATCCTTATATGTCGTGACAGCACCTGAGCGCATACCTTTCCATAAATGTCTTTTCCCGGCATAAAGGCAAGAACTGGTATCTTTAAATCCCAGTTGTTTTTTATTGCTAATACCAGTTCCGTATCAAAATAAGCTTCCTGGCACCAGGGAGAGAACATAACTGCTGCTTTCAATTGCTTTATATTTTTATAGATTGCAAGATCCCCTACAGGATCTGCTTCATACCGGGATGCCAGAACAAAGCTGTCCATTATTGTTGCAGCACCATGAGACTGACCCCATACTGCAATTTTATCTTTATCAATCCAGTTTTGAGTTAACAGCCAGTTTAAGGTTACAGCCAGGTCTTTGGATCTTTGAGCCGGGAGCAGTTCACCTTTCAACAGACTTTGCCCGTTGATCCCCCGGTCTGCATAACTATTGATGAAAACAGTGGAGAATCCCGAGTCTGCCAGGCGGGCGGCAAGTTTTTGAATGTCGATTCGCCAGGCGATCTGCTGAGCCCCGTGAAGCATGATAACACTAGGAAAAGGCGGGGATGAAGCAGGCTTTAAGATTTTATAGTAGGGTTTAATCTGATCCAGGATTGCCTGGTCATGATCCGAAAAATCATTTGCATATAACGGCTGCATAAAGGAAAAAAGCATCAGGATTAAAAAAGACAACCCTTTTTTTTGAAATAATAAAGCCAAACCAGAGTACCTTGATGGTGGCCAGAGATGTGCTTTTTTTCTGTTATTATGGCATATTATGGAATTTAATGGCGGATTTGGGAAGTACATTCGCTTCATTGTTTTTTCCTGTTAAAAAAGCTTTTGTTTTTATGCCATAATAGTTTTTTTGGATCCTGATATTGACCCCGTTTTTAGGGTTGGAAGTTCCTTTTTGTCAACAAAAATATTAAAGATCATTGAGACCTGAGAGTATGCCCTCTCTTATACCCTTTCTGAAGCTTGGCAGCTATTGAGTTTGCCTGTTATGATGTTTTGATTAGCAAAATTTTTAAATATGAGTATGAAATGGATTCTTTACTATCAAAAACAATTGCTTCTATAAAAAAACAGAAAAGGACAGTAATTGTTGCCATATGTGGTGCTGCTGATTTGGGAAAGTCATATCTTTCAAAAAAAGTTGTGAAAAACCTCAATGCCAAGGAAATTAGTGCGAATCATTTATCATTGGATTCTTTTTTAGTGGAACGGCCTGAGCGTTTAGAAAAAGGTCTAAGCGGATATGAAATTGAAGCTTATGAGCAAGAATTAGCTTTAGATGCACTATGCAATTTTAAAAAGAGGCAGCCGATTGTTTATGCTCCTTATGTTCACGGCACAGGAAAACGCAGTTCCTCATTAAAAACCTTGCAGCCTGGCTCAGTATTAATTTTTGAGGGTGTGCAGTCCATGCATGAAATTTTTTTGCCATATATTGATTTTTCCATCTTCATTTATACAAAAGATGAACTCCTGAAAAAAATCAGGTATGAGGCTGATTTGGTAAAAAGAAACTATACAATGGATTTTGCTAAACAGAATTCTGAATCTGAATTTGCCCAGTACATAAAGCAACTCTCACCTTATAAAATGCAGGCTGACCTGCTGTTGTTTTTGGAAAAAAAATGGGAGTATAGGATACAATCACAACCGGTTTAAGGCTTTCACACAACAATCGCTGAGAATGGACTTAAAGGATTGTGAGCCTGATTCCTTGTGCCTTCCCGCTGACACTCGGGCGCAAGTGAACCGTTATTAGGTAATGATGACCCCGGAAACAGTGCATTGGAACCGGATTAACCATCTTCCCATTGCCGGCAAAATTGGAATTTGGGTGGTAAATTTGATTGTTAAAAATCTCGAATTTTGGCATAAAAGCTTGATGAAAAGGGAACATCCCTATGAAAGAGCGGATAATATATTTTGATTAATAAATTTAACAAGCATCAAAGTTGATTTGGATAACAATAAAGTGATTGTCATGAAATCCCTTTGCATACGCGTCTTGGAATTAATTTTCAATACAGCTATCAAAATGGCGGGTCTGAATGGTATAAAAGAAAGTGAACTTTTGGCTATATATTGTCAACCGGGTCACTCAATCCGACTATCTTATAAAGGAACTATAAAGTGTATGTACTCTTAATCATCGCGATTGCGATCTGCTTTATTTTTCAAGCAAGGCTTAAACAGCAACTGCTTTACCGGATTGAAACGCTTGAAAGTCAAGTGCGTCTATTAGAAGCCAAACTTGCTAAAAAAGACAAACAGCCTGAAAAAGAACCTGAAGATGTTGTCTCGGAACCATTGCCTGCTACACCTAAAGACACAGGCCCACCACCTGTCCCATCTAAAGTTGAAGAGCCTGTGATAACTCCTGCGTCTGAGACTGCTTTCGGACCGGACAAATTCAAAAAGCCTGAGCCGCCGCATGAACCTGACCATATCGTGGCAAAAGAACCTGTAAAAGCACAGACGAAAACAGAACCTTTAAAGCCCCGGGTGAAGACAGAGCCGGTAAAGGCAGCCATAAAAACAAAAACTTTTGAGCCGGCAGAACCAAAAGAATCTGAACTGGCAATAAAATGGCGTGAGTTCAAAGAAAATGTGGACTGGGAACTCTTTGCGGGAAAAAATCTGTTTGCGTGGCTGGGCGGACTGAGCCTGTTTATTGCAGCCGGTTTTTTCGTGAAATTTTCCATTGACAGAAATCTGATTCCCATGGGCATGCGCCTGGCCTTTGGCGGTATTACCGGGATTGTTTTAATTCTGACGGCCCAGCGGTTTAGGATCGAAAAATACAAGGTCCTGTGCCACACTTTTGTTTCCGGTGGAATTGGTGTCCTTTACAGCATTGTATATGCTTCGTTTCTTTACGGGTATTTAAACCAGGCTGCGGGCTTTGGTATGTTGGCACTGGTTTCGGCTGCCGCATTTGTCCTTGCCGTCTATCATAAAGGGGTTTCAATCTCTGTGCTGGGTACGGTGGGCGCATATTTGACGCCGGTACTGGTCAGCACGGGAAGCGGCAACATATTGATTCTGTTTATATATTTATCCATTGTCAACATAGGATTGTATCAGGTCGTGCGGTTTTTAAAATCCGACCTGCTGCTGCTGGTCGCTTCCGCCGGTACATGTATTATACTGGCGCTTACTGTGTTCAACTATTTTAATACCCTGTCAAACCTTATGATATCATCGGTCTGGTCAATGAACCTGGCTGTCTTTACTCTCTTTTTGTGGTTTTCCAATAAAAACCCGGATAAAAATGCTGCCATAAAGTGGACAGGAATCATTATCTTTTTGTCTTGTCCAATCATATCCCTTCTACTGCTTGGAAAATCGGGATGGGGATCGCTTCTGGCCATTACCGTGGCAATCACAGGAGCCATGATACTCGGCTTTCGAAATAAGGGGTGGTATTTAAAAGTATTCCCCTATTGTGCAATGACATTTGCCGTTGCCTTGCTGTGGGCTGTATTTAACTTTACCCCTCAGCAACCATCCTTCAGCTTTGTTATTTTTCTTTTATACGGCGTAGTCGGTGGGTTTGGTCCCATTCTGCTGATCCAAAAATACGGGATCCAACCCAAAATCCTTTACTGGTTTAAAATTTTTCCCTGTGCCGTTGTCGGCATGAGCCTTTTGGGATTCATTCACGGGCCGGATGTATCATTCTGGTTCTGGCCTCTGGCATTAGCGCTTCAGCTAATCGGAATCTTTATCAGCCTTTTGTTTGCTGCCTTTTTACAGATCGGCATTCTTATAATCCTGCTGGTCAGCGGCGGATTGTACTGGATTTTTCTAAGTCCGCCATCTGTAATAGGGATGGGGTTTTTCCTGTTTTTAATTGTTGCAGGTATATCGGCCTGTTTCGTGATCTATTTTGGGTTGAAAAAAGC
>JAAEMC010000204.1 GCA_024225895.1 Desulfobacteraceae bacterium
TCTGGCTCGGGCGGAAATGTCGCGAATGGCTATGCTCCTGGGCCGGATGCTCAATGCCATCATCATCCCTTTTCTGTCCGATGAAAAACACATATCCCCTAATGCGAAACATGATGATGAAGCCCGCCTGTTAATAAAAGAGATCCCCAAAAAAGATGCAATCTTTCCGGACCTGACACTCATCGAAGGACTTGATCTACGGGAAAGAAAAATTGATTACCTAGAAAAACATATCAGTGCCTACCTGACCCATATAGCCCAAGGTAACATTACCGAAGAACAGGTGGAAGAAGTTTTTGGGATGGTATCTATTGTAAAGGATATGGAAAGTATGGGGGATATTATTCATAGGAACATGATCCCTTTAATCGCAAGAAAAAGTAAACTTCATTTTGACTTTTCCAATGAGGGAAAAGAGGAACTGCTTATTTACCATGGTAAAGTATCAAAACAGATCCGATTATTAAAAGAAGCATTCAAAGAAACAAATCCAAAGCTTGTCTCTCGGATCATGAAAAAAGAAAGAAAGTACCTCGATCTGGAATCCAAATATCGGACGAATCATCTTAAACGAATTATACAGAAAGAAGAAGCCTCCGTTGCAACCACTGAAATCCATATGGAGTTGATGGACCTGATGAAGCAGATCGTCCTGTATTCGGCAAATATTGCCCAGACCTATGTCAACACGACTCCTGAAAAAGGGGTTGAACACGTAAAGATAGAAGAGCAGCCGGAAACCGATCCGTCTTCGTCTTAGTCAATCATCGAAGAAAATTCGGTCTCATAAAACGAGCGTTTTTTGAGACAGTCTTATTTAATTCGATTGTGAAAAATCCTTAGAGTGGATTTACGCACGGATCAGGGGGTATGTTTCACCGTGCATTTCAGGTTGCAGCATGCTATAACATTTTGGAACCATTCCATAATTTAGCTTTTATATATATTTTAAACACCACCCGAAGTTACGAGGAAAAAGGCCATGAAAACAAAAATATCTATCTGGGCCATAGTTATGGTGCTGGGAATAGGTTTTTGGGATACGGGCTGGGCCTGTTCTACATTTGTGTTACAGGATCCAAATAAAAAAGTGTTTGGCAGAAATTATGACTGGAGCCTGGGAGATTGCCTGGTTATGGTAAACAAGCCCGGCTGCATAAAACAGAGTGTGGAAAAATCACAAGAAACAGACAAGCGGTTCACCTGGAAGGCAAAATACGGCAATATTACCTTTAACCAGTATGGCAGGGATCTTCCCATGGACGGCATGAATGAAAAAGGCCTTGTGATAGGTTCTATGGCACTTTGGGAAACCCGGTATCCTGAAACGGATGAAAGGCCCTACATGGGCTCATCCGCACAGTTCCGCCAATATCTTTTGGATACCTGTGCCACAGTTGAAGAGGTGTTAGCCACTTATAAGCATTTAAGGATATCCCATACCGCAATCGGACCTGGCATGCACCTTTTAGTTCTGGATAAAAAAGGCGATTGTGCCACCATTGAATTTTTAAACGGCAAACTTAAGGTCCACCGGGGAAAGCAACTGCCTGTGGCCGTATTAACCAATGACACATATGAACATAGTTTGGAATGCTATAGAAGCGGCAACGCGCCTTGGTTTTCAGTGAATCATTCCATTACCCGGTTTGTCACGGCAGCAAGACTGGTTGAAAAAAGCAAGGCCAAACCCTTGAATGATCCGGTGGCTTTAGCTTTCAATATTCTGGATGCTGTTGCGCAGCCCAGCACCCAATGGAGCATTGTCTACGACAACCAGAATATGAGGGTCCATTTTATCACCCTGAAAAATAAAATGGTGAGGTTCATCCGGTTTAATGCATTTGATTTTTCCAGCGCTACCCCAGTGAAAATCCTGAATGCCAACGCCGGCTTTTCAGGTGATGTAACAAAAAAATTTTTAGACTATACCTATGAAGCCAACCGCCACCTGATAGGTGAAAGTTTTCGCAAAACCAGTTTTTTATCCCAGATTCCAACAGAACGGCTGGATGAAGTGGCCCGGCTGCCGGAGCAGGTTACCTGTCCATAATATGGGATCTTTCGTGGTTCATTCAAACAAGACAAAACCGCAAATCATGAAACTATAAGATAGGGTTTCATAACTGCTTCAAGATTTTGGCGCTGCAAATCAAATTCAGCATTTGAATTTACGGGCGAAAGCTTTCTGGGATCTTCAAATATAATATCTACCCGTGAAAAAGGTTTAGGCAGCATGAATTTATCCCATGAATTAAAATGCCATGCATTTTTTGCTTCAACATAGAACGGGACAACAAGCGCATCTGTTTCATGTACCATTTTGATAACCCCTGGTTTAACGATACCAATGGGGCCGGTGGGGCCATCTACAATATGGGCGCCTAAACCATATGTTTTCAGGTGATCAATCATCTCCATCATGGCTTGCCTGCCCCCCCTTGAAGAAGATCCCCTCGGGGTATGCCAGCCGGTTCTGTTTGCCACACCGGAAATCAGATCCCCGTCTTTGCTTCGGCTGATCATAAGTCCCGGATTTAATCTGGAATAGGATCGAAAATGCCGTATGGCTGCAAAAAATTGCTGATGCCAGGTACACAGCAGAATCGTTTCTTTGTTTTTTACATGATTCTGCCAAGTTTCCTCGTTGATCACCTTTAGCCTGAATGTCAGGCTATACACCTGTATCAGGTAATAAGCAAAGATGATAAAAGGCCTTGTATAAATGATCCATTTTATTTTTTTAAACAATTTATTTTCCTTGAAATATTAAACACAGTACAGACAAACCAGTATATTTCCAAATCCAATTTTTCCTGATAATCTGTATATTCTGTCCATGCTTTTTTTATGATTTTCCTACCCCACCAACCAGCCTATAACATCTTTATCCCGAATATTTCATGAAATATCCGGGATAAAGATGTCAAAAATCAAAAGCATTTTTTCCCAGACCCTTCTATGGTCTTAATTCTTTTTTTAGTAAA
>JAAEMC010000205.1 GCA_024225895.1 Desulfobacteraceae bacterium
TCCAAGGATGAAAGGGCGATGTTTTATTATTCGTTGGGCCGATGACTTTATCATTGGTTGTGAAAGTAAAACGGATGCAGAACGGATTATGGAGGTTCTACCTAAAAGGTTTGAGAAACATGATCTGAGCCTTCACCCAAAGAAGACAACTTTGATATCATTTAGTAAACCAGCAGCATCTGTGCGAAAAGACAAAGTAAATGGGATATTCGATTTTCTTGGATTTACTTTTTACTGGGCCAAATCGCTAAAGGGCTATTGGATCATAAAGAAGAAAACAGCCGGAAAAAGGCTGAACAGATTTATGAAAATGGTATGGAGATGGTGCAAAACAAACCGACATGAAACGATAAAAGAGCAATATAAAATTCTTTGCAGTAAATTGCGTGGTTTTTATCAATATTATGGAGTCAGAAGTAATTACAAAGCACTTGAAGTAGTATATGAGTATACGGAAAAAGCCTGGAGAAGATGGTTAAGCAGGAGAAGCCACAAAGGAAAAGTTTTGTTGGTGGATCTTAGAAAACAATTTTCTTTACCAAAGCCTAAAATAGTGCATAATATTTAATATTCGCAATGCATGGGCAGCAAAGTTTTACGCCAGTCGGATGTCCAACTGACTGGTTGATGATTTGGTAAAAAGAATCAGAGCCAAGGAACCGTATGAGGGAAATCTTCACGTACGGGTCTGTGGGGGGAGCGTCGGGCAACTGATGCTTCTACCCGGAACTCGGATCGGGCCGCAGTTCCACGAGGTTTTAAAAACATCGTTTGAACAAAATTTATCAACTTTTTAAATTGTTCTGTTTTTCGCCCGACCTGTTAAACAGACGTTCGCTGGAAGGAAGAAATGTATAAAATTGTTTGCAAGAAATAGTATGGAAAATAAACCAGAATGGGTGAATAAAAGTCATCATGAAAAATTTCAATTGATGGAA
>JAAEMC010000206.1 GCA_024225895.1 Desulfobacteraceae bacterium
AATACTCCCCGGGATCTTGAAAGAGCCAGGAATATGGCTAAAAAAAAATGTTAATATACAGGAGAATACGAAATGGATATAACCACCATGATCGACACAATAAAGCAGCATCCCAAATTTTGTGAAGCTGGTATGATTTTATGCCACAACGGGGTGGTCAGGCAGACCTCAAGGGAAGGGGACGAGGTGACCGGCCTTGAAATTGTCGTGGACCATGGGAAACTGGCTGACATTGTACAGGAAAAAAAGAAAACACCCGGGATCGTGGAGATTCTGGTTCATATTGAAGAAGGTAAACCCCTTTTAGTCGGCGATGATGTGATGTACCTGGTGGTGGCCGGCGACATTAGAGAAAATGTTATATCTGTTTTAACAGATACATTGAACCGGATCAAATCAGAGGTTACAAAAAAGACCCAGTTTTTTAAATCATAATATAAAATCAAAGGGACGATAAAATGTCTGAATTTACCCATCTTGATAAAGACGGCAGGGTCCGGATGGTGGATGTAGGGGATAAGGAACAAACCAAACGTGTTGCCATTGCCAAAGGCGGCATTTCAATGTCAAAGGAAACCCTGGACAGGATCCTGGATGAAAAGGTCAAAAAGGGAAATGTGCTTGAAGCGGCCAGGATCGCCGGGATCATGGCAGCCAAAAAGACCCATGAATTGATCCCCATGTGCCATCCTTTAAACATTACCTATGCCAGGATCGATTTCTCCCCTGATATCGAAAAATTAAAAATTGAAATTGAGGCTGAAGTCTCCCTGACCGGGAAAACCGGTGTGGAAATGGAGGCATTAACCGCTGTGTCCGTAGCGGCGTTAACCATCTATGATATGTGTAAATCCTATGACAAGGCCATGAAGATTTCAGGTGTTTATCTGGCATCAAAATCCGGCGGCAAAAGCGGGACCTACACGGCCGATGCAAAATAGTATCGTTACCTTTGAAAATCTTGCCTATCTTGGCGCCGGGTTCTGTCTGGGCCTTCTGGTCTGTTTTCTTTTGGCAAAATCC
>JAAEMC010000207.1 GCA_024225895.1 Desulfobacteraceae bacterium
ATGTTAAAAATAAAATCAAAATGTTTAGAGCATCCTTATGAAAATGAAAAAAAATCAGGCATCCTTCATTTTCCGCTTCCGCATCAGGCACGCCCATGCCAGCGGAGCTACCGGACGGTTGGAGTCAAAATAGCTTGCTGTCAGGGAAATAATTTCAAACCAGGGTTCGACCGCAACAACAATATCTCTTGCTGAAATTCTCGGGGGTCCCACATCTCTTGGCTCATCATCTGCATTTCCTGACAGATTCAGCCACAACCCGTCTTTTCCAAGATGACGCGCCATGTTTTCTGCAAATTGTTTTAGCTCTTCATCAGATTTAAAAGAATGAAAACATCCCCTGTCAAATGCAAATCCAAAAGGAGCTCCGGATATTGTTTTTTCCTGGAAATCAGCAGTAAAAAAATCGCATTTGATCCCATTATCAGCAGCATTTTCCCTGGCTTTTTGCACAGCGATTTCGGAAATATCAACTCCTGTCACTGTGAAACCTTTTTGTGCAAGCCATATGGCATTTATTCCAGTGCCGCAGCCAATATCAATAGCTTTACAGGCCAGGATTGGCCTGTTTAGCACTGCACATGTAAGATTGAAATCCGGTCTCCCTGTTTCCCACGGGGTAGCCCCTGCCTGGTAACGATCTTGCCAACTCTCCTGTTCTGACATAAAAATTCTCCTCTGTTAAAGGGTTAAAGGTTAAGGGTTAAAGGTTAAGGGTTAAAGGTTAAGGGTCAAAGGTTAAGGGTCAAAGGTTAAGGGTCAAAGGTTAAGGGTCAAA
>JAAEMC010000208.1 GCA_024225895.1 Desulfobacteraceae bacterium
GCTACAAGGTGGGGCAATCTTCTCAAAGCCAAACATATGCCGGAAAATGAGCAGCCGCTGCAGGCCTCTGACTGTTACCGGTTTGTATTATCAAACCCTGATGTAGATGTCTGCCTCTGCGGCCCAAGAGACGACAGCCAGATGCACCAAGCTCTTTTTGCACTGGACTTAGGCCCGCTTATGGCGGATGAAATGCAACGGGTTAAAAACATAGGAGATCATGTTTATCAGACTGCCAAAAGCTTTTTTTAAAGGAAGTTATTAAAAATAACTTGTAGGACAAGCAATAATAGGTAAAGCATCGTGTGATTCATTTAATCCTGGCAAACTGTGTCCTGGGGCTTCACCTGGTATTTATTCTTTTTGCCGTGTTGGGTGGGCTTCTTGTTTTTTATCGATCCTGGATAAAATGGATTCATTTGCCAATGGCAGCTTGGGCAGCAGCCATTGAATTTACGGGTCTTATCTGTCCTTTAACCCCTTTGGAAAACCATTTTAAGATTCTTGCCGGCCAATCCGGGTATGAAGACGGCTTTATCCATCATTATCTGCTCAAGATCATCTACCCGGACGGTCTGACCCGTGAAATCCAGGTCGTATTAGGACTTGGTGTATTAATTTTTAATATCCTGATCTATACCATCTATTTCAAATCCCGGAAAAATCAGACATCTCCGATCAAGTAACCCCAAATCTGGGGTTTTGAAAAAACGAGAACAAGAAGCCTGAACCCAAAGATATCGGTTAACGATGGAGACTATTCTTGAAGTTTGAATACATTTGATTTTCTTCAGGACTTCAATAAATCCTGACAGGTTCATTAATTACAACTTCAGAGCCTTATTCACTCTGCCTTTAAGTATCCTTTGACGATAAATCCCTATCCATGTTGTCATTAAAATTTGAAAAAATATGCGTTGTGGTCTTGACTAAATTTTAGTAGTTACTACAATAGTCACTATGAGTTTTTAACAAAATTTTAACCAATATTGTTTAGTATAAGGATTCAGAAACGATGGCAAACAACGATATTAAAGAGGCATTGAAGGTGGGATTCCCCCTTTTTATCGGCTATGTTCCACCCGCCATAGCCTTTGGGATTTTGGCAAAAAGCTGCGAAATTTCACTTTTAGAAAGTTTTATGTTCTCGGCCGTTGTATTTGCCGGTGCCAGCCAGTTTATCGCTTTAAACCTTTTAATGACAGGCATGGGACCGGGTGGCATTATATTAACCACATTGCTGGTCAATTTCAGACATTTTTTGATGAGTACATATTTATCCACCAGAATCGGGAAAATGGCCAAACGATATATATTTCTGCTTGCCTTTGGAGTTACAGATGAAGTGTTCAGTGTGCTTTCATTTACAAAGAGAAAGCTAACCAAAACCTTTGTTTTTATACTTCAATTATCTGCCTATACCGGTTGGGTAAGCGGAACTGTAGCAGGCTATATCATGGGAGGATTCCTGCCGGAAATCTTGACAAAAAGCATGGGAGTGGCCCTATATGCACTTCTTCTTGCTATTTTACTGCCGGAACTCAAAACGTCGGCAAAAGCCATATGTCTGACCATCGCATCCGGTGCTTTAAACACAATTTTAATTAAGCTGGATATGCTTCCGGACGGGTGGAATATTATTGCCTGCATTCTCGTGATAGCATTTATAGGATCATTTTTTATGTTTCAAGAACAAGGAGAAAAGGCATATGGATAATTTAATCCCATTAATATTGGGCATGGCAGCAGTCACCTATGGCCCCAGGCTTGTGCCATTCTTTTTAGTCGGCGGCAATGAATTATCCCAAAGAGCAGATACTTTTTTAAAATGTATTCCGATTGCAACCATTGGTGCTTTAATTATCCCGGATGTTTTTAATGCGGTTCCGGATGCACCTCTGGCCGTGGTTTTCGGGATGGGATTTACGCTTGTTTACGGTTTTTGGAGAGGCGGTATCATAATTCCGGTGCTGGGTTCAGTGGCAACAACCTATCTTGTATTGCTGGTAACCGTATAAAGGAGCAGGCATGGACCAGGCATTGCTAATATTGAATGATATGAAAACACTGGGATTTTCAGAGTATGAATGCAAAGCATATCTGACGCTTTTAGAAGATTATCCTCTAAATGGATATGCACTAAGCAAAAATTCAGGTATCCCGCGCTCAAGAATCTATGAAGTTTTAAAAAATCTGATCACCAAACAAATGGTGTTTGAACAGGCCCAAGAAAAAAACAAACTCTATTACCCCATGGAGCCGGATATATTTATTAAAAAACTAAAAGAAAATTACGAAACGGTCTTTTCCAATATTTCTCAACATACAGGCAAGTTATACAAAGAAAAAAAGATAGATGATAAACTGGTGGTAATCAAGGGCAGGCAGAACATTATCAGCTTTTTGAACCTGTTGATAAAAGGGGCGCAAAAACGAATTGCCATGTCCATCTGGGATAAAGAGATAAATGAATTGATGCCTGAATTGGATAAAGCCCTTGAAAGAGGCGTGATGCTTAGAGGCATCTATTTTGGAGAATCAATGCCCTATGATACACTGGTGCCTCACCGAAGAATCAAGCGGTATATGGCAGAGAAAAAACAGCGATATGTTTCAATTATTATTGATGGTGTCCATGCCATATCCGGTGTCGTGTCCAAGGCAGAAGAAAGCAAAGTGACCTGGACAAAAGATGAAGGTTTTATTGAAATCAGTGAGGACTATATTGCCCATGACCTGATTGTCAATCTGTATTCGGCCTCACTTGATGAAGAAGCATATCGAGCATTTGAAGCATTCGCAGACAGTGTCCACAATCAATATTTTCATTATTCTGATGAAGCATATAACACCTATCGAAAATTGAGATGATGCAAAAAAACAATTGCTATTGCCAGAGCAACAAACCATTTCAGTCTTGCTGCAAACCATTTCTATCCGGGGCGTCAAAACCCGGTACACCGGAACAATTAATGAGGTCCAGATTTTCAGCATTTTGTACCAAAAATATTGATTATCTGATTGCAACCCACCATCCATCCAAGCGGCAGACAAATGAGAGAGGCACTCTTTTACAGACAATAAAGGATACCCAATGGCTGGGATTAAAAATAATAACTGCTCAAAAGCCAAACACAGATCAAGGCCATGTTGAGTTTGCCGCGTTCTATAAGGCCGGTGATATTGGCCAGCTCCATGAAAAGTCACGCTTTATCCTTGAAAAGCATCAATGGTACTATCTGGATGGAGAAATACTTGAACCCGTAAAAATCAGGCGTAATGAGCCCTGTTGGTGCGGCAGTCTAAAAAAGTTTAAAAAATGCCATGGAAAATGAGAGCGTTTGGGGTCAAAATCTGACCCCAATCACACTATTGATTTCTTCTCTTTTTCATGGCTTTCAGTTTCAAAGACACCTCTTTCCAACGTTCCTTTTCCACTCGATCTGCACTCTTGTGCTGCCGTTGGGACAGATACATCAGTTCCCGTTTCATTTTGTGATAGCTATCCAGTCTATCCAGCCTGATTTCTCCGTTTTTTACCCCAAAAAGCACCTGGCAGTCCGGTTCATTGGTATGGCTGCAGTCTGAAAAACGGCATGCCCTGGCCAAATTTTCGATCTCTGGGAAAGCGTTCTCGATACCCCCTTCGTCATCCCAGAAAGCGATTTCCCGAATACCGGGATTGTCAATCACCATTCCGCCCTGGGGCATCATGATCAGGTCCCGATTGCTGGTGGTGTGTTTCCCTTTTCCCACACTTTGGCTCACCGAATCGGTGATCTGCACATCCTTTCCAAAGAGCCGGTTCACCAGGGTTGATTTACCCACACCCGAAGACCCGACCATGGCAATGGTCCGGCCTGGGGAAAAATATCTTTCCAATGACGCTATCCCCGTACAATCCTTAGCCGATATCAAATGCACGGGAACGCCAAAGGCCACCGTCTGAGCTTCACCTGCGGGATGTTCCGGATCCGGATGAAGGTCTGCCTTAGTCAGAATAATGGCAGGATTCAAGCCACAATTATATACCAGAGTCAGGTACCGTTCTATGCGGCGTATATTAAAATCTCGATCCAGGCCGCAAACAATAAATACAGTGTCAAGATTCGCCGCGATCACCTGGGCTTTTGTTGGCTGCACATCCTGTTTCCCGCGGGTCCCGGCAGCTCCCCTGGACAATGCATTTTTCCGCGGTAATACCGAAGAAATGACGCTGTCATTCATAAGGACCCAATCCCCTGTGACTGGATACAGGCCATCCTTTTGGTGATTGAGTCTTCCAGCCACAGTAGCGAGTTTTTCTCTTATGCCCTGGCTAACAAGAAAGCTATTTTTTCTCACCCCGATCACTCTGGCTGGGAAAAAGTTATCTTTGGATATATTTTCCAGGTGCATCTGGAAATGTGAATCCCATCCCATTTTCAAAAGTGGTTGGGAAATGTCATCTGTATTTCTTTTATTTGATTGTTTTTTTGTGATCATCATTAATCTCCGTCGATTTTTTCCATTTTTCCAGCATTTGATTCAGGTGCGAAACTCAGTACCTACGCACCGGCTTTGCTGGTGATTTTTATTAATACGCATATTTGGACGCAGGAATATTGCTTTAAAAAGGAACAACACGGCAGTCAAATTACAGATGGGTTCTACTCCGGAACGTCCGGAAGCATCTGATCTGTTTTGATTGGAACGACTGATTTTGTTCGAGGCAAAACTAGAATCAATCCACCGTTGATAGGTTGTCCCTTTTACCGGCAATGATTGACACAATCTCTAATGATCTCTTATACAAAAAAACTCCTTATTTAAAATGTGTGGATTAAATACCATAAACCATCAAATTCAGTCAAGGTTTCAGGCATTTGATTCTGCCCAAAAAACAAAAAGGCGCTGGTCATGACCATAAGGGCTCAATGGATGGAGCAAGGATTTAGAAAATTTGATGAAATCAATGAAATGGATCTATCTTTCCCCCAAAAAAATGATTGAATGACCCAATGGAAAGTTGAATTTGCCACCAAGGTGAATGCAAAATTTATCAGGGAACTCATATCCAATGATAGATTTAAAGAAAGATTCCTTGCAAATTTAAAAACCGCCCAAGCTTATTGAAAAGATCTCCAACCTTCCAGTGGATAATATTCAGATCATCAAAAACCCCATTGATCATTTTGATATTTACACGGGAGAGAATTTTGAAAAAAGTGTGAATGAGCAAATCAAATTCTTTAAGCAGCAGTTAATGCAGCCAAAACAACATTTGATTGATGGTGAATCAGGGAAACGCTTTGACTTTGATTCCTAAAAAGTATAAATTAAATGTA
>JAAEMC010000209.1 GCA_024225895.1 Desulfobacteraceae bacterium
GGCATAGCTTCCAGAAAAAGAAGCATGCTTTTGTTGGAATTCTTGGAAGGTTGAAAATGGTGTTTATCTTTTGATACCAATGGGTTCCGCTAAACGCCGTGGGGAATTTGCCCTAAATGTTTAATGGAACCCATTGTTGCAATAGACTGCCTTCCCATTTAAAAACTCCAACACCTGACTCTTTGCCGCAGCATTATGGATGATAAGGCGCAGGGTGTTTTGATCCTGGTATTTTTCCTTTTTTCAGGTTATTTCACCGGCGGATTCTCCATTTGAACCATTTTTTGCAAGGTATGGGCATAGAGAATCACATTATCTACCTGGCTTTTAATAAGGGTTCGTTCATCTTTTTCATGGAAGTAATTGGCAGTGAAATCAGGATAAAGATCCACCGGGCCAAAATTAACAAAATTGGAAACAAGCTTGAGATAAGTTGTTGCCGGAGTCAAAAACACATAAGGGGTGTATGGAGGATAATCCGGATATGTCTCTTTATATGAGTCTATCATCAGGCGTAAAAGTGGATGCTCTCTTGTAAAATAAAAAGGATCATAATGGGAACCTACGCCTTCCACATAGTCGGCTGTCCCCTGGAACTCAGCCACAGAGGTTTTTGAACTCTCCAGGATCTCGTCATTGGTATTTTCAAATCCGGTGCGAAAGTCTATTGATAAAACAAGCTTGTTGTTGCCTGGCCTGGGTTTAATCAGGCCCAAGTTCGCTGACGTACCCAGATAGTATGTTGATATCATTTGCGGCGGAACCGGGGGCAGTTTGGAAGACTTTTTAAATGGAATGCCAAGTCCCTGGCCACCGGTACTCAAACCGATTTTTGAAGTAACAAATTGAGATGCTCTTTTATAGGCATTCTCAGAAAGCTGAGCCATACGGGAGGCAACAAGTGCAACTTCCACAATGGCATTTTTACCCAACCATGGTGAAGCACCATGGGCTGATTTGCCTTTGGAAAAAAGAACCAGATCCCCCATTGAAATCTTTTCAGGAGAATATTTATCAACAAAAGCTTGAAAATCCATGACTCCAAGATTTGCCTCATAGGCTTTATTTACGCCGTAGACTAGTTTTGATTTTCCTGTTGAAAGTTCTTGGGTCACCTGTTTTATCAAGTCAAGAAGCTCCATACGGGTTTTTGCCACATCCTGGCTTTTGATCACTGCATAGGAAAATAACGGGACCGTATTCACGGCTGATCCCCCATTCCAATCGACAATGGAATCCCTTAAAGAAGCATTTTTAGGCTCAGACAATCCATGAAAAGAAAAATCAATATCTGCAATCCCCTTTTCACCCTGGGAAATAAACGCACCATCAGGAACAAAGCCAAATGTGGGGCCATATATCTTTTGCGGAAATTCCTTAAAAAAAGCCGTCATGGCTTCAAAGTTCTTTTCTTCTTTGGTGCCCAGAATAATCTTCAGCTTTCTTTTAAAGGTAACCTTATTATCAATTAATATCTTGGCTCCCCATAAAACAGAGGCCAGGGCCCCTTTATCATCTTGGGCTCCCCGTCCCCAGACCGCCTTGTCCGTTACCTTGCCGGAAAACGGCGGATAGGTCCATTGCGAAAGTTCCTCCTTTGCCACCGGCACCACATCCAGATGGATTAAGACCCCGGCAGAGTCTTGTCCTTGTCCATATTCCAGGACACCGACCATTCCATTGACAGCCCTATGAACGGAAAATCCCATTTTCCGGGCCGTATTTAAAACATAGGTCATCAGTGCTTGAGTTTCAGGGGTTAGCTCATAACCATATTCTTCCACAGATTCATATTGAACGGATTTGGACAAAAACCGGACCATCTCCTCTGCTTGTTCATTGGCACTTGTTCTGATTTCATCCAATGACATAAAAGCCTTGTGGGGCTTTACATTATCTGACAAACCAGCGCACCCCATGATCAAAATCAAAAAAAGAAGGCTTACAAAATATTGTTTTCTCATTTATTTCTCCTGTTCAATTTGAAATCCATAATTTTAATTGCTCTATACAATAACATCTTTTAATGCATCAGCCAGTAATCTTACACCTGGTTCCTGTAAAATTGTGTAATGCGTGCCTGGAATATTTTTTATCTTAAAGCTCTTACCTGTCAGATCCGCCCATCCCTTTGCAGGGTCGTGAATCCCATTGTCTTTGGTTCCATCCTGGGCGCGAAAAAGTGTGATATGTCCCTTGTCAAATGGTTCAGGGTTAAAAGGTTCAGGGTGATACTTTTCCATGGCATTGACATTGGCTTTAAAGATTTCATACGCCCTTTCAATCTGGGACATATCTTCTGCTTTTCCAAGCACACCCTTCTGTTTGGCCTGTTCAAAAATCCAGTTAAACAATGCCTTTAAATTATTTGGTATTTGCTCATCCCCTGTTGGCGGAGCCGGCATTCTGTCCCCGAGCAGGTCCCGTGCAAAGTCCATGAACAAAAGGCTCTCCTGGTCATGGTTTTCCAGTCCCTGTGCCGTGAGAAAAGCAGATTCCAACTGCTTTAAGGCTTCAGGCGTATAACTGTCCATGAGAACCAGCATTTTTGTCCCTTCACCGGCCAGGTGAAGCTGACGGGCCATTTCATAGGCCACAATACCGCCAAAGGACCATCCGCCAATGCAATAAGGTCCCTGGGGTTGAATTTCCTGTATAAGGCTTATGTAGGCCCTTGCCATTTCTTCTATACTGCCGGGGATCTTACCGCCCTCAACTCCAGGAGACTGCAGGCCGTAAAAGGGACGTTCATCCTTGAAATAACGGGCCAGGGCCATGTAGGGCAGCACCTTGCCTCCCACGGGATGTACGCAGAACAACGGTATTTCTTTGCCATGGGGCTGAATACAGACCAAGGGACTTGCAGGCTCGCCTGTTTGCCCTTGCCGGTCAAGCTGTTTTGCCATGTCTGCAATGCAGGGATTCCGGATCAGGGATGATACAGGCAGTTCCATATTAAAAGTTTTGTTTATTTCGGAAATCAGACGGACAGCCAGCAGAGAATGCCCTCCCAGGTCAAAAAAATTATCGAAAATTCCCACATCAGGCTGCTCCAGCACTCCTTTCCAGATCCGGGATAATTTTTCTTCGCTTAAATTACGGGGGCCGGCATCCATATCAGGGGTATTCAATCCTGTTTTTCCGGGGTCGGGCAGGTTCATGCGGTCCACCTTTCCACCAGGCGTAAGGGGCAATTCATCCAATATCACGTAAGCTGCCGGCAGCATGTAATCCGGCAAATCCTTTTGCAAATCCTTTTTCAAAAAACCTGCCAGAGAGGCTTTAAAAATCGGAGAGGATAATTCTATATCCATGGGAACCACATAGGCGGTTATCTGGTTATCGCCCCTGTGATTTTCCCTGAAAATAACAGCACATTCCCTGACATCTCCATGTTGCAGGATACGGGCCTCAATCTCCCCCAGTTCTACTCTGTAACCGCGAATTTTAACCTGGTGGTCCATACGGCCTATGTATTCGATACAGCCATTTGTTCCGGGAACAAACCTTGCGATATCCCCGGTTCTGTATAACCGGCCATCCCCTGTCAGCCCCCCTGTCAGCCTATTGGCCAGCCCGTCAGATGCCCCTTCTATAGCAAAGGGATCGGAAATAAAGCGCTGCCTTGTCAAATCCGGCAGATTTAAATACCCCTGTGCCACCCCGATACCACCGATGCAAAGTTCCCCTGATACGCCTTCCGGGACCAGGCATCTATTTTGATCAAGGATCACGGCAAAGGTTCCTCCAAGGGGCCGGCCAATAGGGATACGCTTGAAAGCAGGTTCCTGAAATTCAGGTTCAATCTCAAAAACCGTACTGGTGATGGTAGTTTCCGTCGGCCCATAGGCATTGATGAAACGGGTCTTTGCCATGGGGCTGCGGCGCCACAGCCTGACCGTCTCTGCACTCAGTGCCTCTCCTCCCACAATCACCAGCCTGAGTGGTTCGCCGGGTGACAGCCCGGGTTGTTTGACCCATTGGATCAACATTTCGTGCAGGTAGGCTGTGGGCAGGTCTGCAACAGTAATCCTGCAGGTATTTACACGATCAAGAAAAACTTCCGGGGACCAGATGCCCTTATCCTTCACCACCACGGCCGCCCCCTTTGCCAGGGAGGGTAAAATCTGTTCTAAAGCCGTATCCACACCAGGTGATGCAAACAAAAGGACCCTGTCCTCTTGGCAAAGATTATAATAATCCCCCATCACCCGACTGTGATGCGCAATGCCGCCATGGGGGATCTGCACCCCTTTGGGCTTACCGGTTGAACCGGATGTATAGATGACATATGCAGTATTTTCACTTGAAAGGGTGATTTCAGGATTCCGGGTACTCATCCTGCTGATGATTTCCCGGTCCTTGTCCAAATCAATTACCTGGACATCTTTTTCCAGGGTGGATTGAATTATTTGCCTTGTGGACGAGTGGATCAGCACAACTTTTACCTTGGCGTCTTTCATCATATACCTTAACCGATCTCCGGGGTAATCCGGGTCCAAAGGCAGATAAACACCGCCGGCCTTGAATATGGCCAGTATCCCTGCAATCATGTCAAAGGAACGTTCCAGGCAAAGGCCTGTCAGGGTTCCAGGTCCGACGCCCTGATGTTTGAGCTGATGCGCCAGTTGGTTGGCCTTTTCATTCAACTCCTGATACCCAATGGTTTGATCCGGGTTAACAGATGAAATCAGGGCGGTCTTATCCGGGATCAGTGCTGCCCTGTCTGATATTAGTTCATGAACCGGTTTGTAGCCGTATCTGTCTGTTACAGGCTGGTTCCACTCTTCTAAAATCAGACTGCGTTCTTTTTTTGTAAGCATGGGAAAGTGTGCAACAGGCCTGTCTGAATCCTCAAGAATCTCTTTAAAAAGCTGAAGATAGTGTTTCATCATCCGTTTGATGGAATCTTCATCAAACAGGTTTGAACGATAATCCATTTTCAACAGGAATCCGTCCTTATTTTCATATATCTCAAGGCCCAGGTCATCTTCCCCCTCCTGGTGGATGCCGTCTATAAGTTGTATATCACCGTTTTTCAAGTCCTTATTTTGTGAAATATCCTTTTGAACCCCTGGTACAGAGCCCATAAAATTCTGGTAGGCAAATGAAACCTGATAGAGCACAGAAGCCACCGATTCCCGGTTCAAATTCAGTTTCTTGACAAGGGCCGGAAAAGGATATGTTGCATGGTCCAGGCCGTCCAGAACCGTAAGCTGCAGTTCCCTGAGTAGTTCCAAAAATCCCTGGTCCGCTTTAATCCTGGTGCGGATAACAATCATGTTGATAAAATAGCCCAAAACATCTTCAAACCGTTTTTCAGGCCGCCCCAAAGTGGGCATGCCCACACAGAGATCTGTCTGGCCAGAAATCCGATAAAGAAGAACATTGAACACACCGAGGAACAATACTGGCAGGCTGACCTTTGCTGATTTTGAAAAGAGTTTTATTTTGCCGGTAAGCTTGGGCCCGATGATTTTTTCAAGGGTCTGGCCGGCAAAACCGGGTACAGTGGAACGTGGCCTGTCCAGGGGCAGTGATAACAAAGGAATATCCCCGGAGAGCTGTTTTTTCCAATATTGTAAATGTTTTTCACCCCCAGGGCTGTCCAGCAATTCCTGTTCCCATTTTACAAAGGCATAATACCCGGTTTTTGAAGGTCTGTTTTCAGGCTCCTTTTCTTCAAGATAATCCTGATATGCCTGCCAGATCTTTTTGATGAACATTCCAGCCGAAGCCCCGTCAAATACGATGTGGTGCACTGTAATAAAAACAATGTCCCAATGCCCAGAGCCGGAGTAAATGCCCACCCGCATCAGCGGTCCCCGGGACAGGTCAAAGGGTTTTTTGGCCTTTTCCCTCAAAAGGGCAACCATCCCATCTTTTGACAGGCCATCAATTCTTTCTTCATGGAAAGCTATTGGTACCTGGTCACGCTCCACCTGATAAGGGATGCCATCGGTTTCACGGATCACCGCCCTCAACTGCGGGTAATAGTCCTGAACAAAACGGCAGGCTTTCAGGAAAGCAGCTTTTTTAAAGGGTTCTTTAATATGGAAAGCCATGGGCACATTATAGGCCCCGGATTCAGGTGACAATTGCTGCAACAGCCATAGCCCTTTCTGACCCTCTGATAACGGGAACGGCAGATTTTTGCCAGGCATTTCACTGGATGCCCATATCTTTTCTTTTGCCAAGTTCCTGGGGGCAATATTCTGATCAGTGTTCTGGCCGGTATTGAATAATTCCTGTGGAGCTTTGTCATTCAGGTGTCCGGCCAGATCATTAATACTGGAATGGGCCAGAATCTGCCTGCCTGACACTTCCATGCCAAAGAGTTCCTTTATTCCGTACATGATCTTCAGCGCCACAATTGAATCAAACCCGTAATCATTTAAATCCCTGTCCGGATTAATTTTTTCCTTCGGGATTTTCAAGTTTTGAGACAATACAAATATCAAATATTTTTTCAGGTTATCCAGAAAACAAAGATCCGGATCTGTTTGGAATAAATCCTCTTCCTGATCCAGGGAATCCTGGTCCGGTATAGAACTATTTACCACATCAGTCAGTGGAAGCCAGTATTTTTCCCTGGCAAAAGGGTACAGGGGCAAAGCCATCATCGGCCGTGTCCCTTCATGGAGTGTTTCCCAGGAAATCTTTGCCCCATTGACCCAGTAAAAAGCCAGTTTTTCAAGTTCCTTATCTGCCAGGAGTTTATCCAGCATGGCTTTTCCGGTCTTCCCAGATACCAGGTCACTGATTTTAGAATCACTGGTTTCAATATCTCCGGTAAAAAAAGGAATTTCCAGTTCTGGTGATCCGCCCTTTTCAAGCGCTGTAAGATAGGTTCTCAAACTTGAAATCAGGGTATTCAAATCCTGGACCACAAGGGCTATGCGAAATTCCATTGCCTCCCGTCCCATCTGAAGGGTATGGGCAAGGTCAACCAGAGAAATTTTCTTGTGTGTTTCAAGAAAAAGAGCCATCTGGCGGACAAGTTCCTGGAGCCGGTCCTGGTTTCTGGCTGAGAAAACAATTACCTGGGGCCGGGTGTTTTCATCATCGGTCAAAGCGGCTTCTACAGGAGGGTTGAACTCCTCAATAATCATATGGGCATTGGACCCGCCTGCCCCAAAGGAACTGACCGTGGCGCGCCTGGGCCAAACCTTTTTTTGACCGTCAATTGTTAAAACCGGTTTTTCCCATTCTGCCGGCTTGGTTTGAAGATAAAACGGCGTATTGTCAAAACTTAAGTTTGGATTCATGGGATCGGCCATAATCGAAGGAACCAGCATTTTGTTTTTAAGCTGTAAAACCACCTTGGTGAGCTGGGCCATGCCGGAAACAGCCTCCCCATGGCCGATATTGGATTTAACAGAGCCAATGGAACAAAAATTTGTATCTGATGTAAATTTGCCAAAGGCCTTGGTCAATGCCCGGACCTCAATAGGATCTCCCAGAGCCGACCCGGTAGCAGCAGATTCAACATAGGAAACAGACCTGGGGTCAATCCCTGATCTGTTAAAATTCTCTTCAATAAGATCAGCCTGGGCATTGGGATTGGGCACATAGACCCCGTGGGTATGCCCCCCATGGTTGGTGGCAGTTGATTTGATTACCGCAAGGATTGAATCTTTTGCACTGATTGCCTCGGACAAGGGTTTGAGCAATACTGCCCCCACTCCTTCGGAAGGAATATACCCGTCTCCATCCCCAAAACTCCTGCTCCCTGCATCACCGGCAATGAGCTGCCCCATACTCAATCCCTGGTACTTGATGGGATGAATGGTAAGATTAACCCCACCGGCAACTGCCATTTTGCATTCCTTTTTCCTCAGACTCTCACAGGCCATGTGAATGGAAATCAAAGACGAGGAACACATGGTGTCAACGGCAATGCTCGGCCCCTTGAAATCAAAGAAATAGGAGACCCGGTTGGCCATGGCTGAAAAAGAGGAAAGGGAGATCATTGCCTTTCGGGCCGGATCAGTATCAAATGCCTGGTACTGCTGGTACATGGCCCCGGCCCATACTCCAATACGGGACTGGTATTTGTCTTTCAGCCTTGCCCTGGTGTAACCGGCCCCTTCCAAAAGCCACCAGACTATCTCGAGAAAAAGGCGGGTTTTGGGATCTATAATTTCTGCCTCACTGGGTGAGATATTGAAAAACA
>JAAEMC010000210.1 GCA_024225895.1 Desulfobacteraceae bacterium
CAGGTCCATGGGTGTGGAATCAGATCCATAGATATGTGGAGCGCCGGCTTCAGCTGCCTGAGTGATCACTAAACTGGCAAGGTTCTCGGTATTAGCATTGGCCATCATACCGGCAATCGTCAACGGCGCGGATAGACCACCAAGCGACATGGATAAGGAAACAATAGGAATACCGGCACGAGCCAGTTCAACCTGTGCCTCTATGGAACCTTTTTCAAAAGCAAGTGGTGCAATCGGACAACTGACCACAGAAAAAACAGGGCGTTTTTTGAGATTATCTTTCCCACCCACAATTAATGATGCCATCTCAATTTGTGCTTTGGCATTGTGTGCGCCGTGGATGGCATCCCCCTGTATATGCTTTGATGTGTTTTGCATGGTGATCCATAATTCATAAAGCGTCTGAGCATGCGGAGGCATATCTTTTGCCGCAAGTGCCGGCCATATAAAATCAATTGAATCAAGCGCGTCAGCTACTTTAGTAAATTCAGCAAGGTCTTTGCTGGTGCAATCCCTATAATCTCCGGTCTCTTTATCCATCACAAAGACAGACAGTCCGTTGTTGACTGAATAAGGATAATTTGAAGCTGGGAGCTGTAAATCATGTTTTGGGTCACGGCCACACAGCATAATTTTTTTTGGCGCTGTTTCAAGTGCCTCAAAAACCATTTTTTCAGGGATTTTGGCGATATTATTTTCAAAATCAATAGAGGCCCCCTTTTCTGCCAGTACTTCCAAAACTGACTTACTGCCAACCTTGACACCGGCTTCCCTTAAACATTTAATACTCTGTTCATGGATTAAATCTTCCTCTGATTTGCTTAATAAAATTGTTCTTAGATATGCCATTTTTATTCCTCATAGAAAAAATGATTAGCTATGTTTAAAACGAGACCTTTTTGTATATCATGTCCCGCTTGATCATAAACTTAAGATGAATTCTCAACGTGCTTACTATATGCCATCAAAAGTGAATATTATTACCAGATAAAGGGGAATTATCCTTAGCCGTAAATTATTTCGGGGGAAAATCCTTACAACGCTAAAATAATGCCAAACGAAAACACAAAAAATCTGTGTGCCTGGTACTCAACTATTTGCCTTAATGCAAAAAATTATTCAGGGTCACCATTATTCCAAAATGATTCAGTATACCCCAGTTTTTCAAGGACAGCCCTTTTTTCAGGAGCAATTTGTTTCCAATACAGCTCTTGTTCGGGTGGATTTTTTTCATCCCCAATCCAAACCGCTTCAGTAAAACCTACTAGGCTCCAAAGTTCCTGTTCAGCTTTGCTTAATTCTTCCCATTCCTTGTTATCCCAGAATTCATTGACGTTTTCAGTCGGAAGCCTTATTGTGTCATCTGACAGCGTTGCTCTCCCCTGAGTTGAAACACAGCCGGTAAGCAATGAAAAGGCCAGCATCAATGCCAACGACATGCTGACTAAAACAGACTGTTTTGAAATTTTCATAATCCCTTTCTCCTTTTTGTTGCGGTTGATAATGCCTTCCTGTTATTCATCAACGGATTCATTCCGTTAACACCAAAACATGATACAAAATGCCCATCTTCCACATTGATCATTTCAGGTTTTCCTGACTGACATCTTTGTTTGCACTCCGGGCACCTGAGTGCAAAACTACAGCATCCAATGGTGTCCTCGGGCGAAACCGGTACATATCCCTTTATAGGCAGTTCCGGTGGTTCGACTGTCGGGTCAGGAACGGGAACTGCAGTGATCAGGGCCTTGGTATAAGGATGCCTCGGATTATTGATAATTTCTTCAGTGGGCCCGATTTCTACGATATTGCCAAGATACATGATTGCAATGCGGTCACAGATGTATCTTGCCGTTATCAGATCATGGGTAATATAGATAAAGGAAATACCATATTTATCCTTCATTTTTAATAACAGGTCCAGGATGCCGATCCTAACTGAAACGTCCAGCATGGAAACGGATTCATCGGCAATCACAAGCTCGGGTTGCAATACGAGAACTCTGCCGATGCTGACCCGTTGAAGCTGGCCACCACTAAGAAGTTTGGGATATTTATTCCAGTATTCACCCACTGGATTTAAACCGACTTCTTCAAGGGTCTTTTTGATCAACCTGTCTTCAGCTGCTCTGTCCTTTGCAAGATGATGGATTTTAATGGTCTGTCTCAGTGTTTCAGAAACTGTTCGACGGGGGTTCAGTGACCCAAAAGGGTCCTGAAAGATCATCTGCATTTTTCTTCTATAGGGCTTAAATTCCTTTTTGCTCAGATTATCCACACGGGTCCCTTTAAAATATACTTTTCCACCTGTTGGCTCCAAAAGCTTTAGAATGGTTCTGCTCATAGTGGACTTGCCGCAGCCGCTTTCTCCGACTAACCCTAAAATCTCTTTATTGCCCACAGAATAACTGATGTTGTCCACGGCACGAAAATGGGTGGCTTCTCCTTCTTTTGTAAATAAGGAGGAGAACAACCCTTTTCTCAACACAAAGTGCTTTTTTAAATTTTTAATTTCTAACACATTTGTTTTATTCATATTTTTATCCTATTTAACCATGTGGCAGGCAACTTTACGGCCGTTGATAACCTTGACAGCTGATTCTTCTTTTGTGCAGATATTCTGAGCCAGTTCACAACGTGGGGCAAATCTGCACCCAGGTGGCGGATTGATTAGACTTGGCGGAGCACCAGGAATGCTTTTCAGCAGCTTTTGCTCTCCTGTCAGGGATGGATACGCCCCGATTAAAGCCTTGCTGTAAGGATGAAGAGGGTTCTGGTATAAAGATACTGTATCAGACTCTTCCATAATTTTACCTGCATACATGACCGCCACCCGGTCACAGGTTTCCGCCACCACTGATAGATCATGGGAAATTAAAACGGCTGTTAGATCCAGTTTTTTCTTTAAATGCCTGAGCATTGAAAGAATCTGGCGCTGTACGATCACATCCAGCCCGGTAGTGGGTTCATCCAGGATTAGAAATTTAGGGTTACATGCTGTGGCAATGGCTACCATGACCCGTTGTTTCATTCCGCCTGAAAATTCGTGGGGATAACTTTTGATTCGATTGTCATCAATTCCCACCATATCAAGCTGTTTTCGGGCGCGGAAAAAAGCCGTCTCCTTGGCAATGGATCCATGCTCATGGATCATCTCAGTAATCTGTTTGCCTATGGTTGAAACAGGGTTCAAGGCATTCTGGGCTTCCTGCCGGACAATGGATATCTCTTTGCCCCGGATTTGTCTTATTTCTTCATCTGACATGGGAATAATATTTTGGCCCGTATAGCGGATGCTTCCGTCTACAATTTGTCCCGGCGGTTTCACAAGCCGCATGATGGACATGGCGGTTGTTGTTTTTCCGCAGCCTGATTCGCCGATCAAGCCGAGGGTATCGTTTTTCTTAATTGAAAATGATACATTGTCAACGGCTTGAGCCGGCCCCTGTCGGGTCATGAAATAAACTTTTAAATCTTTAACTTCCACTAAATTATTATTTTCTGCAGAGGGCATGAATAAACCTTTCTAACTTTTAGCCGGGTGGTTTGTTAACCTGTATATGGGGCTCTATTTTCAATTTTTATCCGAACCCCTTTTTTTCTTTATACCCGGGTTCCAGAATATCACTGACAGCTGTACCCAGAA
>JAAEMC010000211.1 GCA_024225895.1 Desulfobacteraceae bacterium
AAAAAACAATTCGCAACAAGGAGGCATGAAAATGGTGGAAAGAAAAAATAAATATATCGGATTAATGGTGTGTCTGATCAGTATGTATATTTTAGGGTTGACCTTTTCCGGGACCGCCTTGGCAAAATCCAAAAAGGTAAGGCTCAATGTCGGGTTTGGATCTGAAGAAGTAATGGAAAGCCTTCAAACAGGAACCTTTGCGATCAATGAAATGGGGGCAGTATACTGGCCTCTGGTATACGATCAATTGTGGGTCATGGGACCGCCGCCCAATTATGACCCCACGCCTTGGCTGGCAACCCGATGGGAGACCGATGATCACAAAACTTGGCGATTTTATTTGCAGAAAAATGTCAAATTTCATGACGGCACACCCCTGACAGCAGAGGATGTAGCCTTTACACTGTGGAATCTTCCTAAAGATCCACAGTGGTCGTTTCCATCAACTAACATCTCATCAAAAAAAGATATAAAAGTCATTGATAAGTATACTGTCGAATTCACATTGGCTAATATCTGGCCCGGTAAATACCCACCGGTTGACTGGATGCCAATCCTGCCTAAGCACGTCTGGAAAGATGCGGGCAGAAAGATTGGCAATTTTTCAGATAAAAAATCCATTGGCTCGGGCCCGTTCAAGCTAAAACAATTTAAAAGCGGCGAGTTCGTCTGGATGGTGAAAAATGAAAAATACTGGGGAGAAAAGCCCCAAGTGGATGAGGTTGTTTTTAAAGGCTATGGCAGCGCCGACGCCCTCAAATTGGCCATGAAAAAAGGGGAGATTGAATTTACCGGTGCTTCCGGTTTTACTCCCTTGTCGGTGAAATCCTATCAAAGGGATAAAAATATTAACGTGGCTATCTCTCCAGGCCTTATGCTGATATGGATCACGTTCAACCTTCACAAAGAAACTGTCCTCAAAAATAAGACGGTCAGAAAAGCCTTATTACATGGTATCGATCGTGAAAGGATTTACAAAATGGTTTACCTGGGATATGCCCAGCCCGCGGACAGTTTTGTCTACCCGGAGTCTCCTGAGTATAATCCGAATCTTCCAAAACTTGAGTATAATCCTGGGCTTGCTAAAAAAATGCTCAATGATGCAGGCTATTTTGATACAGATGGAGACGGTATTCTAAACGATTCGAAAACCGGCCAAAACATTGAGCTGGACTTTATGGTACCGTCCGAATGGGCCGATGAAGTCAAGATGGTCAAGTTGATAAAGGAACAGGTGAAAGAGATCGGTATTACCATAAATGAGAAGGTCCTTGATCTGGACACCTATTATGAATTCGTATACCAGCCCACAGAGGATAAATTTGACCTTGCGATTTCCTCAGAAGAACCAGGCCCCAATGGTTCCTGGATGTGGGAGTTTGTCCGCAGCAGGGCTGCTGGGGGGGTGGGATGGAACCAATCCGATTATGCCAGCCAGGAAATGGATGATTTACTATCCAAATATCTCATTGAAACTGAGCTTGACAAGCGAAATGAGTATGTTTTTAAAATGCAGGAACTATTGGCAGAAGATTTGCCCTGCGCCGTGATAGCGAGGCCGAATTTTATCGGACCCTATCGAACGGATAAGTTCGAAGGCCATGTCGAAGCCATGGGTGGGGTGTCAAACTGGATTAATTGGTGGACATATATGAAATTAAAACCGAAAAAGTAGTGCCGTCCTCAGGCTTGGATTATAAAACCTGCTCTTATATATTATATTTCAAGACCTGAGCCTCCTTAATATAATACTATTTTGTTGAAAGAACAGGGCAGCCTGCCTTAAGGATAATATATTGCGCTGTGGAACCAAAAATTAACTTTCCCAGCTTTGAACGGTTTTTGATGCCAATAATGATTTCATCCGCTTTCATTTCTTTGGAAAAGTTAACAAGATCTTCCCCTGCCAAAAGTCCTCTGACAAGAAGTTTTGTCTCAACCTTAATGCCTTGTTCTTCAATCAAATCTTTGGCTTGATCAAGCTTTTCTTCTGCCCGATTAAATTCTTTTAATTCTACGTCTTTACCACCGGGCATTGAGGTGGCCAGTAAAATCTCACCATTAAATGCATTGGCATGCTTAACAGCAAGTTCAAGCAAACCCATATTCCCTTTTTCCCGGGGGCGATACCCTACCATGATTTTCATCATTCATCCTTCCGTTGCTGAAATATAAAAATATTCAATTGAAATTATCTCAGAGCTAATTCGCGAAAACTAGGTTTGTCTTTCAAAGGCCTTTACCTGAGATCTGCAATTACCCTTTGTGCTGCATTATGTCCTGGTGCACCGCTCACGCCACCACCGGGGTGAGCACCGGAACCACACAAGTAAAGATTTTTAATCGGGGTTCGATACTGCGCAGCTTTAGGATGCGGACGCATGCTGAAAATCTGATCAAGATCGTGGCGGCCATGAAAAATGTCTGCTTCGGTGAGCCCATAAACATTTTCCAGATCCAAGGGGCTTATCATCTGACGCCCAATCATGAAGTCTTTTATATTGGGCATTACCTTAGCAATGGTATCGATTATCTGATCCGCTGCATCCTCTTTGACATCATCCCAGCTTAAACCATCTGCCAGTTCATAGGGATAATATTTGGCAAGCACACTCATGACATGGTGCCCTTTGGGTGCAAGGGTGTCATCCAGAGTGGATGGGACGGTGATATCCAGACGGGGTTCCAAGGGGAAATGCCCTGTGGCTGCTGCAAAATAATTGGCCTCCTGACCTTGAATATCAGGAAAAATACAGATATCAGAACGATGCCATGGGCCTTCCCCTGGTTGGAAAAATCGAATATCAGGCAGGCCTTTCAGGGCAATATTAACACGGCAAGAGCTGTGGCCCATACGAATCTGTTTTATATCCTTGGCAAAATCAGGGTCAAGGTGTTCCGAATCCACAAGCCTTAAGAAAGTTCGTTTTGGATCAGTATTGGCCATGACACATCTGGCTTTAAAGACTTCACCGTTTTCAAGCCGCACACCTGTTGCACAACCATTTTCAACCAATATTTTTTCCACAGGGGTCTTTGTCCTGATATCTGCTCCTTTTGACCGGGCAAAGGAGGCCATTGCCTGGGTGATGCCGCCCATACCGCCCTTCACCATTCTCCAGGCACCTCTTTCGCCATCAAGTTCACCTATGGCATTATGAAACAAGGGGATGGCAGACCCTGGCTGGCGGAGACTGGCATAATTTCCTGCAAAACAGGCAGAACCATACATACTTTTAATCATAGGATTTTCAAACCAGCGCTCAATGAGATCGTAGGCGCTGCTGGTCATAATTTGAAGTAGGCGGTGGCGTAACTCCGGGCTCAGCCTGTGAATATCAAGACCCATCCGTCCCAATTTAATCAGATCAGAAAAACCGGTGTTAAGTGTGGGCGGCTCCTTGAGTATTTGATTTCGAATAATACCTGCTACGCTCTGGAACATCTCTTCAAATTTTTCCATGGCATCGTAGTCAGTATGGGAAAATCGTTCCACCTCTTTTCGATTGTGGTTGTCATCATCATTAAAAAACAGGTACTCATCGCCACAAACTGATAAAGAACCATCCATTTTAATCATTTCAAATCCATGGCTTTTAAGTTCAAGGTCTTTGATAACCTTGGATTGCAAAATACTCACCACATATGAAATGGTGGAAATTGAATATCCCGGATGGAACTCTTCGGTTACCACAGCGCCGCCAACCATGGGACGGCGTTCCAGCACAAGAGTTTTAAGGCCGGCTCTTCCTAAATAACCTGCCGCTGTCAAGCCATTATGACCTCCACCGATAATGATGGCATCATGGTTTTTTGACATAGCTTGTCCTTTGTTTGGTTTGTAAACGGTTGAAATTTTACTTCATCTCTTCTTCTGCCCGACAGATAATTGCCTCTAGTTTTTCGATAACATCATCTGATAAGGGGTTTTTTTGAGGTGTGGCCAAAATTTCTTCAACTTTCTTTTGCGCTTCATTATAAAGTTCGGGGCTCCCCAATTTAATCCAGGTTTCATATGCACTGCGATTACTCAAGAGCGGCAACAAAAATTCTTCGCTGCGACATGCTTTAACTGTATTGGGCTGCATCAAAAAATGACCACCGGGTTTAACCGCTTTTAT
>JAAEMC010000212.1 GCA_024225895.1 Desulfobacteraceae bacterium
ATTGGAAAGCAGGAAAACCAGCACTTCTTTCTTCCCGTAATCAAAGCACCTGGAATCCCAATGCAGATGATGCCCTCTATCACCTTTATGGAAAAACTGATGATGGGTTCCGTCAAAACAGCTAATGCCTTCCACTTCATTATTCACGGCATGGGAATGAATAATATCCATGAGAACCCGGATGTTATAGCCATGCGCCCTATCAATCAGGCTTTTGAGTTCATCTGGTGTGCCAAATCGTGAACTGGCTGCAAAAAAACTGGAGACATGATAACCAAAAGATGCGTAATAAGGATGTTCCTGGATAGCCATAAACTGGATGCAATTATACCCGGCATCCTTAATTTTAGGCAGAATGTGATCTTCAAACTCTTTGAAAGACCCAATTCTACCGTCTTCTAAAGCCATACCAACATGGGTTTCATAAATCAGCAGTGTGTCATTGGAAGGAGTGAATTTATGATTTTTCCATATGTATGGAATTTCAGGGTGCCAGACCTGGGCATTGAAAATAAGGGTGATCGGGTCCTGGACCACTCTTTCTGCTGCTGTAGGAATCCTGTCTCCCTCGCCACCGGGCCATTGTACATGAAGGCGAAACAGGTCTTGATGGGTAAAGGTTTCTTTTTCAAAGAACCTTTCAAAAACACCTTTTGATTTCTTTGTCAGCCGGAAAGCCTCATCCTTATGCCAAGAAGTTTTTTCACAAAGGATGTAAACTTCTGAAGCATTGGGAGCCCATTCTCTGAAAATCCAACCATTGCCTTCAAAGTGAAGACCAAAAACGTCATGGTAATCACAAAGGTCCTTCAACAAAGAAGCTGTGCCAGGTATCAGCTTTTCTTGAGCTTGTTTGATTGTTTCAAGCCGTTGGAAAATGACAGGTGCAAACCCTAAAAGATGGGGATCGTTAAAAATTCCAGGGTCTGACAATGAATGGTCTTTGGAGCATTTTTTCATAGAGTATAATATACTGTTCCGCACAATTGGTATGGTTAAATTCCAGCACACTGTCAATCATAATCCGCTTCAGGTGCTGCTCTTTTTCATCTGGATCTAAAAAATGAAAATCCATGGCCCGGTCCACTGCCCAGAAAAGCCCGCCGGCATCATGGACATTGAATAAAAACCCGTTTCCCTGGTTGTTTTCACTGTCCAATTGCCTGATTGTATCATGGAGCCCGCCGGTATCATGCACAATGGGCAGGGTCCCATAAATTCCTCCCACCATCTGGGGCAGACCGCAGGGTTCAAAAGTTGACGGCATGAATAAAAAATCCGATGCAGCAAAGGCTTGATGGGAAAGACTTTCATTAAAATGGCATACAGATATTCTGTTTTGCAGGCCATGTAACCTTGCAATATCCTGGAAATGTCCAAAATATTCGCCATCACCCACCGATATAATCTGCAGTTTGGAGTCCCAATATTTGGCTACCATGTCGTACATGATTTGTGCTAAGAGCTGGCATCCTTTCTGAACCGGATCCAGCCGGGAGGGCCAGAAAAATAGGACTGCATTTTCATCCACCTCCAGATCCACGATCTGCTGGAGATAGACCTTGTTCTTTTTCTTTATTTTTTTATGATTTTTCGGCCCGTAATTATGCCGGATAAGTTCGTCAACAGCAGGATTAAACTCTGGTTCAGGGGCGTTGAGGATCCCTGTGGCACATCCGGCCAAAAATTTATTACTCAATTCCGCCTGAAGGCACTTTTCCACAAAAGGATGGCGGTCATCCACAATCTCAGAAAGAAAAGTGGGACTCACTGTATTGACGTAATGGGAGGCAAACACACCTGAAGAAAGAAAATCTATCCGGTTCCAATCCCTGCTCTCCTCGTAGTTATGGGGAGGTGTCTTAAAATAAAGCCATTTCCAGAAAGCTGCGATATCGATGCCCCGGTCTTCAATCTCCGCCATGGTGGATGTCATGGTGTGAATATTATGAATGGTAAAAAGGCAAGGAATTCCAAGCTGACGTGCCATTGCTGGGATCAAGCCAGTCATCCAGTCATTACAGTGGATAATATCCGGATTGACCCTTGGGATAATATTATTCATCACCTCTCGCTGAAAAGCCAGGGAGACCTTCAGGTCCTTTTCCGAATATCCTGAATAGACATGGTCAAGGTAATAAAACGCACGGTCAGCGGCCAGATGGATACGCTCGTCTTTCAGCCGAGCCCTGATTTTTTCAATCTCCCTGCTGTATGCATCAGGCGTATACCCGTTAAATATGGACCGGTAATCGGGCAGTGCGACATGGACATCGCACCGCAAATCAAAAAGCGCACTGATCAATGCAGCAGACACATCGGCAAGGCCACCGGCTTTGGCAGAGTAATTTGCCTGGCTTCCCATGTCCTCCGGCAGATAGGTTACCTCTGGCGTGACAATAAGTATGCGTGGTTTTGTTGCCATTAAAAAAACTTCCCTCTTAACATTAGCCTTGTGCCGTACCCATCATTTAAAAAAAACATATCGTCTTTACTGCATTAAGATATTTTCTCTTTTCTGGCCCAGGTAATCAACCCCGGGGTATTGGCCAGGATATCATCCCCTTTCGGAATCACACGGGCAGTATAAGCAAATCTTCCGGAATCAATACAGGTAATGGTGCAGGCATAAATATGCCGCCCTTCAGAAAGGGTTTCCTGGAGCCACATGGTCTCTGCCCTGCTGCCTTCCAGGCGGTCTGAAAACCTGATCCTCCCGTGGTATAACTGCACCTCAACCTCATCAGGGATCAATTCTCCTAAAAAGACTTCAATGGTAATCCTGAAGGTATCGCCCACGGTAAAATCTCCGTCCGTCACCAGGGTGGGTTTGGAAACAGCAATTTCGCTCCACAAAGATTCCAGTCTTTTCTGTGTCAGGGCCAGCTCTTTGGCTTTCCAGGCATAATCAGTTGTGAGCGAAACCATACTCTTGGATGCCGGAATATAGTAACGTGATGAATATTCCCTGACCATCCTGTCACTGGAAAAATCTATTATAGCCATTTTCATGGCTTCTTTCATTAGCTTTATCCAGTTTTCAGGCGGGTTCCCCCGTTTCCGGTCATAGAATCTGGGGATCACATCATTTTCAAGAATATTAAAAAGCGCCTGGCTTTCAACCACATCCTGATAATCGTGATCATCATAGACATCACCATTGCCGATGCTCCATCCCCTGTTTTGGGCATACCCTTCACACCACCAGCCATCCAGTATTGAAAGGTTTAGGCCTCCGTTGGCAGAAGCTTTCATCCCTGAAGTTCCGCAGGCTTCATTTGGCCGTCTTGGGGTATTTAACCAGACATCACATCCCTGGACCATGTATCGCGCTATATTGATATCGTAATCTTCTAAAAAAACAAAGCGGTGACGGACTTCAGGACGCCTTGCAAACTCGATGATCATTTTTATGATTCTCTTACCTTCATCATCATTGGGGTGGGCCTTGCCTGCAAAAACCATCTGAATGGGCTGTTTATCATCAGTGATCAGACGGATCAACCGTTCTGAATCGTTTAAAAGCAACGCAGCCCTTTTATATGCGGCAAACCGTCTGGCAAAACAAATAGTCAGCACCTGGTGATCCAACACACCGGCAACTTCATCCAGCACATTTCTTGGGGCATTGCGCCGTTCATACTGCTCTAATAAAGACTCCCTGCATTTACGAATCAATCGGAAACGATCCTGCTCATGCACATTCCATATGTCTGCATCTTCTATGCTGTCAATCCGTGAGATCAATTTGGCATTAGAAATCAAATTCCCCCAATCCGATGCCAGGTAGCGTTCAAACAAGGCATTTTTTTGCCCGGAGATATACGATAGGATATGGACGCCGTTTGTGATATGAGAAATGGGAATCTCTTCAACAAACCGCTGAGGCCACAGATTTTCCCACATTTTCCTGGCCACTTGGCCGTGTAACCTTGAAACACCGTTAATATAGCCGGAAAACTTGATCCCGAAAACAAACATTAAAAATTTGGAATCCTCCACTGCATCATGGGGTTTTCCCCAGGAAATTATTTCTTTTTCCGATATGGCAAACTTCTCGGCATAGGGTTTGACATAGGGTTCGATCAACTCTTCCCTAAACTCATCATGCCCGGCAGCCACTGGTGTATGAGTTGTAAACACCCCTGTCCTTTTACAGATCTGAAGTGCGCTTTCAAAATCTATATCATAATGATCCATAAACAAAGACATCCTTTCCAGTCCGGCAAAGGAGCAATGGCCTTCATTCATATGGCAGACAGAAGGAAAAATATCCAGGGCCTTTAATGCCTTGATCCCGCCGATGCCCAACAATACTTCCTGCGCCAGCCGGA
>JAAEMC010000213.1 GCA_024225895.1 Desulfobacteraceae bacterium
ATCAATATTTGTCCATTCAGGTTTTGAAGTGATGGATAAACCTGAAACAGGGCAGACAATGTCCAAATCCAATCCATTTGATATGGTTTTTTGATTAGAGTGCATTAACGACCCTCATTCCATATTAGATTAAAAAGGTTTGTTGAAATCGACACTCGGATTGAACAAGTAAAAGCATAATCGCTTTCCGGCAAAAAAGCAATATCGTAAGCGTTAATTAAACCGCATCCTCTCAAGAAACTCTGTATAAAACACTATGCTGTTCTCAAGGATGAGGCATCATGAAATAATCACAGAAGGAAAAGAATAAAGAGCTGACAAAGTTTTGGAAATCCCATATCAACCAGCGATCAAAAACCGGCATGTCCCAATTGGAATATCGCAGACAGCAGCTAAACAAAATCATTCTTTTCTATTGGACAAAATCTGTTTCGCCCCTAAAAGGAATAAGATATGATTTTTAGTACAATTCACCAACTGCATCTTCAACAGCTTTGACAATACGATGTTTATGGAGTAACGCCTTGACCTTGGCAATGTCTGTTGCCAAAAGCCGGTCCTCTTTCATGTAATCCACCCGGCTTCGGATAACTTCATAGGCAGCCATAGTACCGTCGCCGGCCTTGATATTGGTAAACAGATCAATGGCCTGGGCAGCACAAAGCAGTTCTATGGCAATGACTTCTTCTGCATTGGAGACAATATCCATGCATTTTCGAGCAGCTACCGCCCCCATGGAGACATGGTCTTCCTTATTGGCAGAGGTTGGAATGGAATCCACTGATGCCGGATGGGCCAGGATCTTATTTTCCGAAACCAGGGAGGCTGCGGCATATTGGGCAATCATAAACCCTGAATTCAACCCGCCGTCTTCAATTAAAAAGGCAGGGAGTCCTGAAAGCTGGGGATTTACAAGCCTCTCGATCCGCCGCTCTGAAATATTGGCAAGCTCTGATATGGCAATTCCTAAAAAATCACAGGCAAGAGCCAAAGGCTGGCCGTGGAAATTTCCGCCGGATAAAAACTCCTCGGAATCCGTAAAAATCAGGGGATTTTCAGTGGAAGAATTCATTTCAACCTGAATCACATTGTCTACATAGGCAAACGCATCCCAGGAGGCACCATGTACCTGGGGCGAACACCTCAAGGTATAGGCATCCTGAACCCTGGAGCAGTCCTTGTGCGAGGAGATGATTCCGGAATTTTCAGTAATCCGCAGCATATTGGAAGCAGCCTTTATCTGGCCTTTATGCGGCCGGACCCTGTGAATTCTTTCGTCAAAGGCCGCCCTTGTTCCCATCAGGGTTTCAAGACTCATACTTGCGGCGATATCGGCATGCTTGCATAAATTCAAGGCATCATGAAGGGCAAGACACCCCAAAGCAATCATAAACTGGGTGCCGTTGATCAATGCCAACCCTTCTCCGGATTCCAATTCCAAAGGATCTATCTTTTTTGTTTGCAATGCGTGCATCCCCGGCATCTTTTGTCCATCCACAAAGGCCTCGCCTTCACCTATCAGCACCAGGGAGAGATGTGCCATGGGAACCAAGTCACCGCTGGCACCCACTGATCCTTTTTCAGGGACCCAGGGAATGATACCGGAATTTAAAACCTGGGCCAGCTTCTCAATGGTTTCAAGGCGCAGGCCTGAATTACCGCGGCAAAAATCATTAATACGCATGGCCATCATGGCTCTGACCACATCATCTGTCACAGGTTTGCCCATACCGGCAGCATGGCTGAGCAAAATCTTTTTCTGTAACTTTTTTGTGTCTTCCAGAGAAATAGTAACGTTGGATAAAGCGCCAAAACCTGTTGTTACCCCATAAATCCGTTCTCCTTGTTTGACCCATCTGTCCACAAGTTTTCTGGCCTTTATAATTTTTGATATTGAATCCTTTGAAATGGCAACGGTTTGTTTTTTCCTGGCAATGGCCACAAGGTCTTTTAAGACAAAATTCTCTCCATTTAAAACGATCGGTTCTGTCATTTTCTATCCCCTTTTAAATTTACCGGCCAGTTTATAGCGAGACCCCGGCGAAATCATGATACTGTACGTTGCCACCATGTCAAAGGACCATGTCCGTCGTTTCAGGCAAAGACAGGGTTCACTGGCCTTAATGTTTAAATATGTTTTGATTTTTTTAGGGCATTTGATCGCCTCTACAATATGTTCTGCCGCCTGGAGCGGAGCTGTTTCCAAAAGATATTCGCTGGGTGTGGTTTTCGTAAAATCCTGGGTCAAATAGTCCGGTGCTGCCTCAGGGTTGATGTATCTCTCTGAATATTGCACAG
>JAAEMC010000214.1 GCA_024225895.1 Desulfobacteraceae bacterium
AAGTCATTTAAAATTTCTTTGAAATATGATTTTTAAAACACAATATAGATTTTAGAAACAGGGGCAAAGATGCCGTTATCTTTTCAATCCGACAGCCATGGTCAGATCGCATTTGGATTTTTCAATATTGAGGCTGATATGCTGCTTTTAGAACATTATTTCTTTTTTGCTAATGATTTTTGTCGTCTTGTGTGTGAATTGGCACGAGATCCGGACTCTATTTCCAGAACAATTCAGATTAAGGGTTTTCATATTAAAGACAGGGATAAGATAGGGGATCTAATGGGGGCGATCCATGGTATCAGATTCAAGGGATTTATCGGAGAAATATACAAAAAATTTGCCTTTCCTGGAGATCAACGAGATTTTAAGCAGAATCCTTTAGGGTATCAGACAAGGTCTGTTGTGAAATCCATTATCAAACCTTTTTCTGTCCAATGCGATATCGGGTTGACGATTCAAAAGAGCGGAGATGCCAGTATTTGTGAATACATATTTAAAAGACCGGTCTTTTTTGAGTTGATTCATTATGTGTTAGAGGGCGGTTATCCAAGATGGAAAGATGGAATTCTGCCTGGCTATGCCGCTGAAATGAAAGAATGTCTTGAAAAATGTACAATATCGTATTTTAGAGATTTTGATTTGAGTGATATCATTGAATGAGCTGATTGATTTCAATGATCGGCAGACAGATAGCGAAAATAATGAGGGCCACTACAACTCCCATAATCAGGATGATCAAAGGAGAGATCAAAGATGCTGCCGTGGTGATGGCGTTTTGGACATCTTTTTCAAACAGGTCAGCGGTCTTTTCAAGCATCTTTTCCATTTCTCCGCTTTTTTCGCCCACCTGGATCATCTGAGTAGCCAGGCTGGGAAATACCTTGCTGCTTTCAAGAACCTTGCTCAATTCCCCTCCCTGCTCAATGGTTTGAGAGGCTTCGGAAATCAGCTCGTAGAGGACCATGTTACCGGCAACACTTCTAGTAATATTCAAGGCAGTGAACATTGGAACTCCGTTTTCCAGCAACGAAGCCAGGGTTCTTGTGAATCTTGCCGTAACCAGTTTGCGTAATAAATTTCCTGTAACAGGTGCGAGAATAAAGACCTTGTCAATGAAATAAGCTCCTTTTTGTGACTTTCTTAAGAAAACGTATATCGTAATCAGGATAAATGGAATCAAAAAGGCCGACCACCAATATGATTCAAAAAAAGAACTCACGGAAATAAGAATGCGTGTGGGTGTGGGAAGATTCTGATTCAGATCTGAAAAAATATCAATGATTCCGGGCACAACATAGGCCATCAGGATATAAAGCACTCCAAGCCCCACCAGGGACATAAAAACCGGATAGGCAAGGGCGGCCTGGATCTTTTTTTTTGTATCCTCTTTTTTTTCCATGAAGTCTGCCAATCGTTCCAATACAATTTCCAGGGTGCCTGATGATTCCCCTGCACGAACCATATTGATGTACACAAGAGAAAAGACATTGGGATAAAGAGAGAGGGCATCTGCAAATGAATTGCCTTCCTCAATTGCATCCTTGACCTTGGATAATACCTTTTGAAATGTTTTTGACCTTGTCTGCGGGACCAGTGTACCCACAGCTTTTACAAGCGGGAATCCTGCAGAAAGCAGGGTAGAAAGCTGACGGGTGATCATGGAAAGATCTGATGCGCTAACTCTTGTGAAAAGGGAGGATAATATAAATGTTCTTTGTGTTTTTCCATTGGCAAGCCGTCTGTTGGATTCTACTTTTTTTAAGGATGTTGCAAAAATTTTTTGCTGTCGCAATTTGGTTTTTGCGGCATGGTCGCTTTCAGCATCAATAATACCACTTGCTTTCTTCCCTTTGGCATCCAATGCCTTATATTCAAATACCGCCATTGGCCTTTATCCTTGTTTGACACATGTTTGTTTAGCAAGAAAAGATATTATCCCATGTGAAACCGGAATGCAAATATCATTTGGATATAAACACACTCCCCTTTGGCAATCACTATTAATAACCGGTATAAGAATCATTGAGATATTTTCCCTGCCGGTTTTATCATTCTTTTTTTGGGCATTCATATTGCAAAAATCCCACCTTTATTTGTTGAAAAGATTGCATTTTTAACTATTTTGAACTAACTTTTCTTGACTCTTTTAAGTATTTAGGGTAGATATGTGTGTTTTAATACCATTGGGGCTTGAACATGAAATTTGAAATAAAATAATATAGTTAGGAGAACAAAATGGCAGTACCCAAACAAAAATGTTCCAAGGCAAGAGGCAGAAAAAGACGTACACATTATAAAACCAGTGCACCCACAGTATCTGTGTGTCCGGAATGCCAGGAACCCAAGCTTCCCCATGCAGCCTGCCCGGAATGCGGGGCATACAAAGACAGAAACGTATTGGAAACGGCAGACGACGAATAGACAAGGAGACTGTCCAACCCATGACTGTTGAGACAAAAGTTAAAAAAGTAATTGCGGAAAAGATTTCTGATGTTGATCTAGATGACATTGTAAACGAAGCCTCCCTTATTGAAGATCTGGGTGCGGATTCTTTGACCATTGTGGAATTGGTCATGTCAATGGAAGAAATTTTTGAAATTGAAATCGATGATGATGATGCTGAAAAGCTTGTCACAGTCCAGGATGCCATTGATTATATCAAAGCCAAATCTTAAGAGGGAAAAATGGATAAAGAAAAGTCCATTATAATCGGATGTGACCATGCTGCCTTTGAATTAAAGGAAAAACTCAAAGCTTACCTTTTTAATAAAGGCTTTAAAGTTGAAGATGCTGGAACCTTTAATGAAGAATCTGTCAGCTACGTTGATTATGGCAAAAAAGTGGCCAAAGCGGTTTCTGACAATACCTATGAAAAAGGAATTCTTTTATGCGGTTCCGGTCTTGGTATGTCCATGGTGGCCAATCGTTTTCCAAAAGTCCGGGCGGCACTATGCTCTGACCTTTTTTCAGCCAAGATGAGCCGCCTGCACAATGACGCCAATATCCTGGTGCTTGGCGGTCGTATTATTGGCGATATTTTGGCTTTTGAACTGGTGCAGATTTTTCTTGACACCCCATTTGAAGGCGGAAGACACCTGGATAGGATAACAAGCATAGACAACTAACAGCACAATAATAAATTTGCCAGGAGGGCCGGCAACAGATGGCTTATGTGGAGAAGATTGATACTGAGATTGCCAGGATTTTAGAAAAGGAAGCAGATAGACAAGAATACGGCCTGAATCTGATTGCGTCGGAAAATACGGTCAGCAATGCGGTGATGGAAGCCCAGGGCTCCATTTTAACCAACAAGTATGCCGAAGGATACCCTTCCAAAAGGTATTATGGCGGCTGTGAATATGTGGACCAGGCTGAATCCCTTGCCATAGAACGCGCCCAGACCCTTTTTGGCGCTGAATATGCCAATGTTCAGCCCCATTCGGGCTCACAGGCCAATATGGCGGTTTATTTCGCCCTCCTCGAACCTGGTGATAGGATTCTAGCCATGGATTTATCCCATGGCGGCCATTTGACCCATGGAGCGAGTGTCAGTTTTTCAGGCAAATTATATGATTTTGCCCATTATGGTCTTTCCCAAGAAACAGAAATGATTGATCTGAATCAGGTAGCTGATTTGGCCAAAAAACATAAACCCAAACTGATTGTTGCCGGTGCCAGTGCCTATCCGCGTATATTGGATTTTGAAGGTTTTTCAGAAATTGCCAAATCTGTTGGCGCCCTGTTGATGGTGGATATGGCCCATATTGCAGGCCTGGTTGCCGCAGGAGTTCACCCAACACCTGTCGGCCATGCCGATGTGGTGACCTCCACCACCCATAAGACTCTGCGTGGTCCAAGAGGTGGTTTGATTCTCTCAGATTCTCCCCATGCAAAAGAGATTGCAAGTCAGATATTCCCTGGAATCCAGGGAGGACCTTTAATGCATGTGATCGCGGCCAAAGCCGTGGCATTTAAGGAAGCTTTGCAGGAACCCTTTGCCGCATACCAGAAGCAAGTGGTGAAAAATACGGCTGCCCTGGCGTCAAAGATGATGGAAAGGGGATATAAGCTGGTTTCCGGTGGTACGGACAACCATCTGGTATTGGTGGATTTTACCCAAAAGGATATTTCAGGTAAGGATGCAGAGGAGCGGCTTGGCCAAGCAGGTATTACCGTGAATAAAAACACCGTCCCCAATGATACAAGAGGCCCGTTTGTTACCAGTGGTATTCGGATCGGACTTTCTCTAATAACATCCCGGGGCATGGATGAGAATGCCGGTACTAATATTGCCGGTTTTATTTGTGATGTGCTGGATGATCCTTCACAGATTGCACCGGTCGCAAAAAAGGTCAAAGAGCTTTGTTGCCAATACCCTTTATTTAACGGGAATGCATCAATATGAGCAATGATCCTTCCAAAAGGCCATCCTGGAATGAATATTTCATGGGAATTACAGATCTCGTCGCAAGCCGGGCTACATGTGTACGCCGCAGGGTTGGGGCAGTACTGGTCAAAGGAAAGCGGATACTGTGTTCAGGATACAATGGTGCACCCGCCCATGTTACCCACTGCCAGGATACCGGATGTCTGCGTAAACAGCTCAATGTACCGTCCGGAGAAAAACATGAGTTGTGCCGGGGGGTTCACGCTGAACAGAATGTGATTATCCAGGCGGCTTATTATGGAATCCAGGTAAAGGATGCCAGTCTGTACTGCACTACCCAGCCGTGTTCTATATGTGCCAAAATGATTATTAACGCGGGAATCAAAAAGGTATATTATAGAGAAGGCTATGATGACCCCATGACCCTGGATATGTTTGACCAGGCTGGTGTGGTACTTGTTCACTTGAGAAGTTAAATATAAAGAGGCTCACATGAAATGCCCATTTTGCGGAAAACTGAACACACGAGTGGTTGATTCGCGGCCGGGCAAGATTGAATTTGAGGTTCGGCGACGTAGGGAATGTCAGGAGTGTACCCAAAGATTTACCACCTTTGAGCGGGTGGAGCAAGTTCCGGTGATAATTATTAAAAAGGATAACCGCAGGGAAGAGTTCAACCGGAGCAAGGTATTGACAGGCATTAAAAAAGCCTGTGAAAAAAGAGCCATCAGCATCAATCAGATTGAAGAAATGGTGGAGACCATTGAGCGACAGTTAAGGGAACTCAATGACAAGGAAATCCCTTCCCATGTGGTGGGTGAGAAAATCATTGAACGATTAAAAGAAATTGATGATGTAGCCTATGTGAGGTTTGCATCGGTGTACAGGGAATTCAAGGATGTGGATGATTTTATCCAGGAGCTCAAAAGCTTGATTCCTAAAGAAAAGACCCCTTCCAACAACCCGCCGGTTCAAGACTGAATTAATGAATGATTCCCAATATATGCATCAGGCGATATCCCTTGCCCGAAAAGGCAAAGGATTTACTTCTCCCAACCCTTGTGTGGGTGCTGTTGTTGTAAAGAGCGGCAGTGTGGTAGGAAAAGGCTGGCACAAAGCAGCCGGGCAGGCCCATGCAGAAGTCAATGCCATTGATGATGCCGGTAGTGATGCCCACGATGCCACCATCTATGTAACTTTAGAACCCTGCAATCATTTTGGGAAAACACCGCCGTGCACCCATAAAATTGTCAATGCCGGAATCAAAAAAGTTGTGATCGGCTGTGTTGATCCCAATCCCTTTGTCAGCGGCGGCGGCATCCAATATC
>JAAEMC010000215.1 GCA_024225895.1 Desulfobacteraceae bacterium
CTAAAAATCCAAAAGGCCGGAGCAATGGAATTATACCAATTAAAATCATTTATCGAGATTGCCAAGACCACCAACCTGACCAAAGCGGCCAGAGAACTTAACATCAGTCAATCTGCCTTAAGTACGCAGATCAAAGGACTTGAAATCTCTCTTGGTGTTGCGCTATTTCAGCGCAGTGCCAAGGGAATGTCATTAACCAATGAAGGCAAAAAATTACTTTCAGATGCCCAAAAAGTTATTCATGCTGCCCGGAAAATGGAACTTACGGCCTGCGAGTTCTCAAAACAGGTTCATGGCACTCTGAACATCGGCATTAATACAGATCCGCAATTTCTAAATATTTCAGGAATCAATCAAAAAGTGCGCCAATTCATGCCCAAGGTCCATACCAACTTTGTGGAAAGCCAAAGCTATGAAACCACAAACATGCTGATTAAAAAGAGCATCGACATTGGGTTTCATTATGGTGAAATTGACGATATCGCGATTCATTCCTTTGAATTGCGGCAGGTCAGTGTTTGCGTGGTTATTCCGGCTTCTTTGGATGAAAAGACAAATGAACTCACATTAAATGAGATTTCTGATCTTCCATGGGTCTGGACAAAACACAATTGCCCGTTTCATCTTAAATTCAGGCAGGCTTTAGAACAACAAAACCTGACGCTCAACCAGGTGGCTGACGCCGTGGGAGAAACTATCGTACAGGAACTGGTCAGGTCTGGTACCGGACTTGCCCTCATGCGCAAGGATGAGGCCATGGAGCTTCAAACCCTCGGTCAGGCCAGGATCTGGAAAGGAATCGAGCTTTTTGTTCCCTTGGGCATATCCTGCCTTGCAAAAAGAAAGGATGAGAAACCCATCCGTACTTATGTAAGCCTCGTCAGGGAAGGATACAATAACCCCTTTTAGAAAAGAAGGAGACGCCAATAGGGCGGACACAACATCCCGCATCTGAATCAATCATCAAATATACATTTAATTTTCAATATCAAATTAAATGTATTGACAACTTTACAAATTAACGCTAATTTGTACATCAGACATACGATATAAAAAGGAGGTCGCCATGTTAAATACCCAGTCGCCTATTCCCTTGTACCAGCAGCTTGTGGAAATACTAACCGACCAGATTCATTCCGGTAAATATAAAGCCGGAAAGACAATTCCCCCTGAAATAAGTCTTTCCAAATTGTATGGCATCGGCCGCCCCACAGTGCGTCAAGCCATGGATGTATTGGTCCAAAGAGGGTTGATTGAACGAAAAAGAGGTTCCGGAACCTTTGTAAAACAAAAACAAACCCCTGTGGATCTCTTCTCCCTTGCCGGGACCTCTGCTGCCTTTTCAACCAAAGGCATCGGTATTACCTCCCAAATCATTGAACCGATCCGGGCCCAGAAGATAAGTGATGATGAAAAAAACCCCTTTAACGGCAAAGAAGCTTATCAATTATCCCGCCTGACCTTTGCAGAAAAAAACCCGATACTGCTGGAAGATATCTATCTGGAGAAGGAACTTTTCCTGGGAATCGATAAAATGGATATAAAAGGCCAGTCCCTTGCCCGGATTGTAGCAGATAAATTTTTCTTGAAACCTGACCATGCCGTCCAACGGTTTAAAATTGCCTTTTTATTTGAAAAATGGGCGTCTTTGCTGAATTTAAGCTCTGAAGACCCTGTGCTGGAAGTCCGGCGCGAGCTCAATTTTCCCTCTGCTCCCAAAGCAGTGTATGCCATTCTTTACTGCCGGACAGACCAGTTTGATTTTTCCCAGACCATTGCCGACAATACAAAATAAAAAAATAGTTTTGCCTGATTAAGGAGATGTTATGAAAAACCGAGGATATTACGGTAACTATGGCGGAGCTTTTCTGCCTGAAATTCTGGTTGCGACATTTGATGAACTGGAAGCCCAATTTGAGGGCATTAAAAATGATCCCTTATTCTGGGATGAATATGCCCGGTTGATGGCCTCCTATTCCTGCAGGCCCACACCATTGACCTTTGCCGAAAATCTGACAACTCATTTCAATGGTGCAAAAATTTTTATAAAAAGGGAAGATTTGAATCACACCGGCGCTCACAAAGCCAACAATGTCATGGGACAAGGACTTTTGGTCAAAAAAATGGATAAAAAAAGGGTGATTGCCGAAACCGGGGCAGGACAACACGGGGTGGCCACTGCCACCATGGCAGCCAAATTCGGGTTTGACTGCACCATTTATATGGGAGAAAAAGATGTCATCCGGCAGCGGCCCAATGTCTTTTGGATGGAGCAGTTAGGTGCCGCTGTGGTGCCGGTGACAGACGGCACGAAAATTTTAAAAGATGCCATAAACGAGGCCTTCCGGGACTGGGTCACCAACATGGGCACCACCCATTATGTGCTGGGCACAGCTTGCGGTCCCCATCCTTTTCCTGAAATGGTTACCTATTTTCAATCCATCATCGGTAAAGAGGCCCGAAAGCAAATCCTTGAAACAATTGGCAAACTCCCCAAGCGTGTCTATGCCTGTGTGGGAGGCGGTTCCAATGCCATGGGTCTTTTTAGCGGATTCTTGGATGATCCCGTGGAACTGGTCGGAGTGGAAGCCGGGGGAAAAGGTCTTGATACAGGGCTTCATGCTACGCGACTGGGATCTTCAGATGCCAGCAAAGGGATTGCCCAGGGATATAAAACCTATTTTCTGCAGGATGACGACGGCCAGATGAAAGAGACCCATTCCATATCTGCCGGGCTGGATTATGTCGGGGTTTCTCCCATCCTTTCCCAAATGCATGATCAAAAAAAAGCCCGCTTTGAATCGGCAACAGACACAGAGGTGGTGGATGCCTTGAAACTGACCATGAAAAAAGAAGGGATCATCCCGGCCCTGGAATCTGCCCATGCTTTTGTTCAGGCCTTTAAAGAGGCGCCGACTCTCTCGAAACAGGATAGCATCATAATCAACCAGTCCGGCA
>JAAEMC010000216.1 GCA_024225895.1 Desulfobacteraceae bacterium
TCATGATTTTTCCCTCCTCAACTTTCATGGGTTTCCCTCATATGCATCAGGCTAAGGCTATAACCCTTTGTTTTTATAAGCTCTCAGGAGCGGATGACGTTCCCCGGGAATTAATAAAAACAAAGAATTATGATTTTAGCCTGATGCATATGGGGTTTCCCCGGTTACAGATTTGGTGAATCCCGCCCCGGACAGCACACCGCCCAGAGCCAGCACACCAGGCAATCCCATCATTACCTACGATACCATGCCTTCCATCGCCACTGCTCCTATAATAACGGTCGCAGTCATTAATACGATACTTGCCAGTCGGAACTGATCATTTTTCCAGCTCATGATTTTTCCCTCCTCAGGTTTCATGGGGTTTCCCCCGGTTACAGATTTGGTGAATCCCGCCCCGGACACTAAGCAATCCCATCATTACTTACGACATCGCGCATTCCATCGCCCCCTGTTGCGATAAAGATAAAACCCGGACATATGACACTTATCAAATCAAACCGATTCATCGCACCTTTTTATTTTTTTTCTTTCCCTCCTTTTGATTCATGACAGGCCGGAACCTGCCGCTATGCGTTCACAGACCGGAATCCGGGAACTAGTTGAAACATTTACTCCGTTGAACAATCCCACCATCACCCACAACGCCATACCTTACCATCGCCACACTTCCTGTTGCGATAAAGACAAAATCCAGACTTATCAAATCAAACCGATTCATCGCACCTTTTATTTTTTTTTCTTTCCCTCCTTTTGATTCATGGCAGGCCGGAACCTGCCATTATGCGTTAACAGACCGGAATCTGGGAACGAGTTGAAACAGTTCTCCTGTTATAGGTGGCGCTGGGTGATATCTTCGGGGCTATCGGTGCTGCTGCCCTTAATGTACATGTGCGGTGCGGATGGTGTCGAAAATAATATTACATGACTTTCGGATAGCTTGAAATTTGTCCGGTAAAAATGACTGATATTGCAAAATCAGTTTCTTTAACATATTGAAAATACGAGATCACAAAATTTGATTGTCTTAACTAACTAAAATCAAATAAAAATGAGCTATCCGAAAGTCATGTATTATTAACTATCTTAATGCCTGGAACATTGATAATAAATAAATAGAAGCAAATAATAGGCCACGCTTTTCATATCGATTAAATATTTTTAATCTGCTGTATTTATAAAAATTATTTTTTTTACAATAGAATGACTGTTTTACTGTGGGAACGGAAGTGACAATTTTTGTCAGAAAGTTTTTGTTGCAACCTGGAGCGCAAAGAATAAGTACTCAAGCAAAAGTTTTTCGGTAGTATCTCTATAA
>JAAEMC010000217.1 GCA_024225895.1 Desulfobacteraceae bacterium
ATTTTTTCTTTATTTTTGTTAGAAGCTGGTTGGCTATCTAAACCGAAAAATTTTGAGGAATGTGTCCTTGAAAAGATGAAGGGACAAGACAAGTCGATGCGACCTTTTGCAATAAAAGCATGTAGAAAGCTATTTCCAGAAGAAAAAAAAATTACAGCGGATTTTGATCTTCAAAATATTGAATTTATATGGAGTGCGGCCAGCCCTTCGCAAATTGAATTAACAATTAAAGAGAATAATAGTGAATATCGTATTTCAAAATGCGAGGTTTTCTTTTCATTAAAAAAATGCAGCGACATTAAAAGCTTTGACGATTATGTAATTAAGAAAACTTTCATTTTCAAGGATGGAGAAGAAAGAAGTAGTTTGGAAATCAAAGATGCCCATCAATATAGTTGTATGAAGCGACTTTTAGTTTGGGGATTCTTAGAAGAGTAAAAATATTTAAAATTGTAATTGCCTAAATATTTGCTTTTTTTATGCAAACTGCAAATCCGTAAAATACCCGTCAGATTGAAGCACACCGAGTATCCAGTTGTAGGAGTCGGTGTCGAGGTTGGCGGCTACGGGAAGAGAAACCTTATCCCCCGACATGACCCCAACACAATAATATTCTTCCCCTTGCTCATACCAAACAGGAGAACCTGATGCTCCATTCGCTGTATCAAGAGAATCAGATAGTCTTAAAACACCATCGTCATACCAATGATTCTCAACCTCTCCAAATGCTTCCCACTGGTAGTATTCTCTTTGTGAGGTTGATGTGATATCTTGGTCTATCTCCGCGCTTGAATATCCAGATGTTTGAACCTCAACACCTATCAATCCATCTTCATCACTTTTGAAAAGATTAAAATATCCAAGTGTATCACCCATTTTCTCATCAAGCCTAACAATAGCAAGATCATCATCAGGCCAACCATAATAATAATCAGACCCAAAATACTTTTGGACTGAAGCGTCACTCCAATTATAACCTTCAGGGTTCGTACCGTTTTGTCCTGGATAAAAGGTGAAATCATTTGTATCGGTAAGAGCAAAATCACCCTCAGAATTCACAACAACATGGGCATTGGTTAAGATATGCTCAGGGCTAATCAAAAAGCCGGTGGCTGAACCTGCATGCGTTTCTGCATCTATGTAAATTCTCCCAATCATCTGATAGGGGGCCTGGTTTATCTCGGTATTATCCACCCAATCTAATTGATATTCTGAAGGGATTGAAACCCCATCATGCGGCAACCCTGAATCTGGTTCCCCAATGCTAGTTGGGTCTTCTTCTGCTCTTGTTATTGTCCAGTGTTCCCAGCCCAGGTCGCCTGCTTCCTGGTTCCAGGATCTTAGCCAGAACTCTTCAGATGTACCAGAAACCCCGGGAGAATAAGAAATATCATCAAGGTCTGACTCCCTCACCCATCCCAGGCCAGCGCCGGTTTTTAAGGTAGTGGTGTCCAGATAGCTGCCTGAAGTACCTGTGTTGTTCCCGATCCAAACCCTGTACCATGTGTTTGAGGATGTGTTTTCATCTGTGAATATATTTTGAAGGAGGGTGTCACCAGATACTTCCGTCGTGATTTGACAGCTTGAAATATTATCAAAATCAATTGATCCCTTTGAAAAAGAGCTTGATCCAGTGGCGCTTGACCATCCTTTAATCCATAAGGTAGCGTCATCACTATGGGCATAATCAGGAGTTAAACTTGATATATTAGATGCACTTATCCATCCCTTGCCGTAGCTATTAAAATCACTGGTATCAACATAATTTCCTGCTGTGCCGGCAGAATTGCCTACCCATAGTTGATACCAAGTATAATCAGATGAATCGTTGAAAAGATCAGCAAACGTTGATGATGACGTTGCAGAGTTGAAAGTAAAAGCCAAGGTTGCCCTCACTTGTTTTTTGTTAATAATACTAAAGTATTAATTAAACAAAATGTGAAAAACAAGGAAATGTTTTAAAAATTTTTAACCTGCGTTTCTTTTTGTTTTGTCTTCTGTGTTGATTTTATTAAGCCTAGATTTTGCATAGTCTCTGAAGACTTTTAGTTCTTCAGCATCAAGTCTTTCGATGTTTAGCAAGATGGAATTAATTTCTGTGGCAAGGTCTTGGTCCTTAAATTTGTCAATAATTTGATGGTGCAGTGCGTTTTTTTGGTTTCTGAGGTCTATTATAGGCATGTCTTTTAAAGCTTTTTGGATTGCTTCTTTTGCTGCTTCTTCCATGACATCAGATTCAGGGCGTGGTGGGAGGAGTTCTTGCCGACCAACCCTTAATACTTCTTCATAATCAACACCAACTGCCTCAATAATGGCTTGGCGGATCTTAAAGTTTGGTTTCGTTCTGTCTGTAACATATGAAGATATAGTAGCGGGAGTAACTCCAACTTTTCCAGCAACCCATCTAGCAGTTACAACTTTGTCAAGTTTTACAAGTTTTTTAAGCCAGGCAACAAATATTTTTGTTTCATTCTCCATGTTTTTAAGCATAATGTTGTCTTTCTTGTTTGCCATTTTATATATGTTTATTCCTGGGGCAGTAGATGGGTTGGAGTTCTACTCCGATTATCCTTGGTTGCGCTTTATGCGGCTGTGCTGCTTTTCTATCGTTACAATGACAACTCTTGGATTCGGAGATATTACGGCTGTTGTAGAACCGTTCAAGGATCCAGGCATGGGTCTTTTCCCTGTGATAGCTGGACATTTTTTGATTACCCTCCAAGTCATCAACGGCTACGTAATCCTCGGCGCCCTTGTAACAAGACTGGCGATATTATTCAATTCCGACGGCCCAGCCCATCCATTTGAAGAGGAAAAGGAAGCCCAGCAGAAAAAAAAAGAGTTTTTCAGCAAGATTATAAGACCGTCCAAATATGTGTTCATCACCCTTCCAACCAAACACCCTATATTGTTCTTTATATTTTATTTGGTCTTTATGATTTCATTCATATGCTGGAAATACAACGACTGATAATAGGTAGGTGGGATGATAAAAAATGTGGATTTTTTTGGGGAAACTCTATTCTTGATTCTCTCCTTGATCATTTCAATAACAGAGAGTGTGGTTTTCCAGCCCATAAATTGTGTCCAAAATTTTATCAAATCTGCATGGAAACATTTTCAACTCCTTTTCTTGACCGGGAATAATGCAATCTCAATCCTTTACTATTTTTTTTTAGTGAACATTTCAGCCTTTTTTAAAATTTGGTTGAAATCAAATTCCTTCTGGGTAACTTGTGGTTCTATGCTTTTCTTTGTATAGTGATGCTCCTTATAATCCTCCCAATACTTCTTAAGCTCAGCAGATTTTTCGTTTGGAAATAATTGTAGGCTTACTTTTTTTATTTCCCAGTTTTCAGAAGGTTCAGATACAGGAAACCATTTTTTAAGACACTTTTTATGGCCTATATGAAAATTATTTGGTGGGTATGTAAATTTAGGATCACCTATAGAATATTCTTTCCACCAAATTTCACTTTTCTGTAAGTTTATTATTTGCAACGCGCAATAATCGCACCTTTTTTTTTCAAAACTGTTACTGAAAAACTTTTATGCATTTTAATCAATAATTTTCGATTTATCTATTTTTGATTGGCCTTTGGGAGGGAGTGGACTAAGCTTTAATAGCTTATAAAATATATATATGGAGAAGAGGAGCGACAATAAAATTGTGGTAAATATTAATTCAGGTGGTACTGATAGCAATAGCTCAAGCCCTGCCACCTGAAATAGAAATCCTACTAAAAGAAAAAAGCTCCCCAAAACACCTAAGAACGTTAATCTATTATCCAATTCCCCATAGCCACTGGCCAAACTGATCGAGCCTGGAGTTGATTCCATTGAAAAGATATGATGTTGTTCATTAGCAAGGTTTGGGCTTGCAAGCAAAATGGCTCCAGGGATTTCGAAAAGTAAAGATACTAAAATGCAAATAGTCCCCCACCAGTTAGTTTTTTTTATCGCTTTAATTTCATCTTTAATTTGTATTATGCGGCTCTCAATTTGAGATTGATTCTTAGCCTGAAACGATAGGTTTTGGTTATAATCTGATTTAAATTTGCGGAATGTGTCAATGAAAATGAGACACAGTTTATCATAAATTAAGCTCTAACTTATCAGGTTTTTCCTGTTTTGGTTTATTAATCCAAGCGGCTTCCGGTAAAGCCGGTGGCTGTGGTTTTTTTCCTTTGAACCGCTCAGGATTTTTTTCAAAAGCATTTTTAAGGGTAAAACAGCGTTGATCATAAACGTCTTGTGCAAATCCATAGTGGAGCTGTTCAGGCGTAACCAAGCCAATCCCTGAATGACGATGCTCCTTGTTATAATACCCAAAGAAATCCTGGCAAAACACCCTTGCATCTTCAATGGACCCAAAATGATTAGGGAATTTGGGACAATATTTCAAAGTCTTGAACTGAGCCTCCGAATAGGGATTATCATTACTGACATGCGGACGACTATGTGTTTTTGTAACCCCCAAATCGACAAGAAGATGGGCAACCCCCTTTGATTTCATACTGGGACCCCGGTCCGCATGCAGCCCGAGCTGGCCTGGTATAATTCGCTGTTTTTGGCAGGTCTCTTGAATGAGCCGTCTTGCTAAATTAGTTTTTTCTCGGTGAGCAACCATCCAGCCAACAACATATCGGCTGAAAATATCCATGATGACGTAGAGATAAAAATAAGTCCATTTTGTGATGCTTTTCAGCTTGGTAATATCCCAGGACCATACTTGATTAGGAGCAGTTGCCAAAAGCTCAGGCTTTTCATAGTGAGATCGTGTTACCTGCCGTCTACGCTCTTTAACGGAACCGTGCTCTTTTTCAAGCAGACGATACATGGTCCGAATTGAACAATGATAAATTCCGTCATCCAGAAGAGAGGCATATACTTGATAAGGGGCTTTATCTTGATATTTTTCAGAATGCAGAACCTCCAAAACTGTCTGTTTTTCATCACTATTCAATGAAATATAGGACTTGGGCCGTTGCTTTTTGATAGGAATTTTAGGGGAATAGAATCGATAGAAGGATGCTCGCGGAATATCAAAAGCAAAACAAGATGATCTTTTTCCAATATCGACACTTAAATTCAAAGCAGCTTCCATTAGACGTCCCCGTTGTTTTCGTTTATATTCTGGACTATTCCCAGAACCTGAGAAATTTTTTTTTGTGCCTCAATGATGAGGTTCGCTTGTTTAAGCTTATGTTCTAATTTTCGCTTTTCTTTTTGAAGTAGAGCGACTTCACCGGTCAGCGGATTTTTTTCTTTAAGCTTTCGTCCCCTTTTTCGGGGTGTCAAGGCTTGCAATAGCCCTTTCTCTCGTGCCCTGCGCCAATTAGTCAAGTGAGATGAATAAAGTCCTTCTCTTCTCAATAGCTTACCGATCTGCCCTGATTCCGTGCAGAGGTCAGCTTTTTGAAGAATACGCAGTTTATACGATGCCGTAAAATATCGGCGTGATTTTTTTTCATGAACTTCAGGGTTTGGAATCTTATTGTCGTCGTCCCCCAATGAGGAGCCAGCTCCAGTCGCCCTACGGGCTCCCTCCACTGGCTCCTCATTGGGGGCTGCGCCTGGTCGAATTGCGGATGTTGGAAGTTTGTTCATTTTAATTGGTTTCATAAGTATTTTTCCTTACCCGCCCTACACTAATTTTTCAAGGGGTAAGTGTCTCACTCACATTGTCACAGAGGGTTAAGCTGAATTGCCTTGTCATAGCTCTCCAGCGCTCGCTTAGGCTGGCCTAACTCTTTTAGTGTGTTGCCACGGTTAATGTAGCCCTCCACAAAATCGGGTTTGAGCTGGATTGCCGTATCATAGCTCTCCAGCGCTTGTTCAGATTGACCTAACTCACTAAGAGCATTGCCACGGTTAATATAAGCCTCTGCATAATGAGGTTTGCACCGTATGGCTTCTTCATAACTTTTTATCGCCTCTTCAAGATGTCCAAGTTCTCTGAATACAATACCTCGGTAGTTGTAAGCATCTGCATAATCAGGGTTAAAAAGATTAACTTTTTCAAACAATTCAAGCGCTTTTTCATTATCACCATCATTCATGGCTAACGTTGCCAGATTATTGGCTACTTCACCCATATTCGGATTTATACCCAAGGCGTTGTTGTAGGCATTTTTCGCCTCTGTCAATTGTTCATCCTGTTGCAGCGCAGTTCCATAGTTTGCCCATGCATTTGCATTGTCCGGGGCAAGTTCAACCGCTTTTTTCAAAAGCGTGAGAGCCTCTTCTACAATACCTGCCTGGCGTTTGTATTCGCCAAGCATGATCATATAATCAATGCTGCCCGGCTCATGCACAAGTGCTTGCTCAAGGGAAGAAATGGCCTGCAGCAGATTGTTATCCTGATAATACAAATTAGCAGAAAGTCCCCATAATTGGGTTAAATACGGCTTGATTGACAGGGCTTTCTTACAGTCAACAAGAGCTCCTTGCCTGTCTCCATTATTAAATCTATACAGCGCACGGGTGGCATAGGCTTCAGCATAATTTGCTTTATCTTTAATTATGGCCTCCACAAGCTCCAGTGCTTTAATGTCCTGCCCTGACGCAGCATAGGCCGTAGATAAGACCAGGCGGTTTTCATAAAAATGCGGTTCAACCGTAACAGCTTTAATCGCTGCTGAAAGCGCATGATGCGTTTGATTTTGCTTGAGGTAAAGGCGGGCTAAGTTGCGTTGCACAACAGCAAGATCGGGCGCAATTGAAATAGCCCTTTTAATCATTCCCATGGCAGATGTTTCATTTCTTAAAAGCAAATATACATGGGCCAGGTGAGCGAGAGCTCCCGGGTCATCCGGGTTTTTTGTAAGCCAATCTTCAAGCCACGATGAGGCTTGCTGATATTGTCCAGACTCTCTGAACTGTATTGCAGGTTCGAGGTCATTTTTATCATTTGGATGCATTTTTTGTTCTTTTAATTGGATTGCGAGTTGATCTACCCCATCACCTGAGAGGCCCTTCTCTTTTCCCTGCTTCAGTACCTGACGAGCAGTATCACGATTGCCAGATTTTATAAGAGCATCAATATAGCTTAGCCAATACTGACCATTTGCCGGGTTGTTCTCCAATGCTATCTTAAAGAACGGCAAAGATTGTTCAACTTTGTTCATTTGAACCGCCAACACACCAAGGTTGTGGTTTGCATCAGTATGCTTTGGCTGAGCCTGTAAAATTGCCCGGTAAAGCTGCTCTGCTCTTTGTAGTCGGTTTGCTTTATGGTAATCGATTGCCTGCTGTAGTGTTTCTGTAATTGTGAGGTTTGGATTTTGCATGCGCTAATCCTTATTTAGCATAAGGTAACAATCTGTGATTGGACTGTTCTGAATATTGTGTAATTTTAAATGATCTCCAAATCAAACAAATTATAAAATATAATCTGAAATTTCATACCAACATCCCTGAAGCTTGTAAAGACGTTAATAGGACCCTGATCCACCATCTATTTTTTTATGGACGGAAACCATTTAAAAAAGTCGCGCTTTTATTGTAAAGAAGCGCCTTATTATCCCTGAAATCCATTTCGAAGCATCCCAGTAAATTTTAGCTCGTTAAGGTGTGATTAATATCTGAATCAAC
>JAAEMC010000218.1 GCA_024225895.1 Desulfobacteraceae bacterium
TATGCTCCTTTGCTCTGACCTTTCAAAGTAGACATATCTGCATCGGAAAGTTTGAAAAATTCAACTCCAGCTTTTGCTTTTGCTGCTTCAATATTGTCATTTTCCCATTTTGCAGTCTGTTTTCTGTTTTCTGCACACACATCATGAACTGCTGCAATAAAAGTGGCTTTTAAGTCTGCAGGCAGACTGTTGAGCCATGCTTTGTTGAAAATCCAGATAAAAAGGCCCTGGGCATAATTCAACTGGGTGTAGTATTTGGTAACCTCAAATTTTTTGGTCAAGAGACAAACAGCCGGCGTATGGTCAAGTCCTGTAATAACACCTTGTTTCAGGGCAATTTGTACATCAGGCCAGGGCATGGAAACCGGGTTAAATCCCCAATTTCTGTAGCTGAGCTGGTTAACCGCAGCTTCCGCAGTTCTAAATTTTACCTTTTTGGCGTCTGCAATGGATTTTACAGGTGTGGTTGTGGCCCAGCCATAATTGCCATAACCGGTGATATCAAGCCCGGTGATGCCCTGATGATCCATGGCCATTAAGAAATGATCAAATATTTTTTTGTTAGATGCAAATTTATCGAGTTTTTCAAAGGAATCCACAAGGAACGGCAGGTTGACCACCCCGAATCTGGGGCCCAGGTTTGTGGAGGCAACCGAAGAAACACCCATGCCCTGTACAGCTCCCATTTGCACCATGTTCAATACTTCAACCTCACCGCCGAGAATTGAATACGGCTTATAGTCAATAAAAATCTGGCCATTGGTTCTTTTCCAAA
>JAAEMC010000219.1 GCA_024225895.1 Desulfobacteraceae bacterium
ATAAAAGATTTAAAAAAATTGCTGTTTGCAGATACATGATTCAAGCAGATGAGAATAAAATTTTTAAAAAAAAGCGTTGATAGTTGCGAATTCTATTGACATTAAAAAATACCTACTATATTGAGCTTTGTAGAGCGGCTAATAACATTAACTTGACAAAAAAAGGGGGTAAGAAACTATGACAAAAGCAGATTTGGTAGAGAGGATGGCAGAGGATGCTGGCATCACAAAGGTTGCGGCTACTGCTGCACTGAACTCCTTTATGGAGAGCGTGATCGGCACATTGAAAAAAAAGGACGGCAAAGTTACCTTGGTGGGATTCGGCACTTTTTCCAAAATCCGCCGCAAAGCCAGAAAGGGACGTAACCCACAGACAGGCGAACCCATTAAAATCAAAGCATGTAATGTGGTAAAATTCAGGCCTGGCAAGAAACTCAGGGATGCCGTTTAGAATTGAGGCAAAAAGGAACTGAGGAATTTTCAGCAGATCGAAAAGATCAAAGAATTCCCTCTTTGAAGGGAGCCAGGGAATGTGTTATTTCGGAAACTTAACACCCTTGGTCCCCTCCAAGGGGGAATTTTTGATCTGCTGATTGAGGGAACCCAGTTCCTGCATCTGATTATCTGATTTCAAAACTTTTGAACTCGTCTGAACTGTCATCCCATTCCACATCCAAGCTTTTTACTTTTGCATGGGGAGGACCTCCCTTACACCAGTTGACCATTGATTCAACACGTTCCCTGTCTCCTTCAAACAAGGCTTCAACAGTTCCGTCGCTTTTATTTCTCACCCATCCGAAAACGCCGA
>JAAEMC010000220.1 GCA_024225895.1 Desulfobacteraceae bacterium
GGCTTGTGCTTCTTTATTCATTGGGCTGACCAGCTTATTTTTTACTTTGTTATGCAAAGGCGTGTCTGGTTCTATGGTAAGCATATAGCAGGACAGGTGGGCAAGATTGAAGTTCAGGGCAGTTTGAATGTCCTTATGCCAGTCAGCCTCGTTTTCTTTGGGAATGGCAAAAATAAGGTCAATACCGATGTTATCAAATCCAGATTTTTGTGCGTTTTCAATGGACTGGATTGCCTGTTTTGCCGTATGTATCCTGCCCAAAAAGGATAGTTTATTGTCATCAAAGGATTGAACGCCTATGCTCAACCGGTTAATCCCAAGGGTCTTAAGGCTTTCCAGGTAGTTTGTGTCTATGGTACCGGGATTGATTTCAATGGTTATTTCCGTATCTTTTGCGATCTGAAAACTGCCGTATACTTCAAATAGTATGGTTTCAATATCAGAAATATTTAGGACAGACGGTGTGCCGCCGCCAAAGTATATGGTGTCTATGGGGGTATTTTTGCTTGATCTTATTTTCAGCTCCTTTGTCAGAGCTTTTATGTATACAGTCCTTAGTTCCAAATCCGTGTTGGAATAAAAATCACAATAACTGCATTTTTGAATACAAAAGGGTATATGGATGTAAATGGATTGATTTTCAGACAAAACGTCTCATCAACTCATCAATCACTGAATCCACATTTTCAGGCGTCACCCCGTATAATTTCAGTGCTTCTTCAACCCTCTCGATCTGTGGGCTGAAATTCAGATCTTCCGGTCCTTTGAAAAAGCCCATTCTGCGACCTACCTGGTAGAGAATTCTTTTTTCAACAGGAAGGGCAAAAAACCGGTCAATGACATTGATCATCCTGGCTTTATCTTCCGGCAGTTTCCCTTCAATGGTTTCAAACAGGTTTAAAATATGGTCAGAGCTGATGTAGGAGTCAACCCCTTCAAGGGTTTCAATAAAAAGCCTCAGTTCCTGGGCCGTCATCACATCAGTACACTTTGAAAAGGCCTTTTTTTTGTAGGCTTTAGCAAGCTCTGTCCTGTTGGAGATGGCAAGGGTCCTGATCCGGATGAAATCCGGATTGATCCGGTTCAAGGCAGCAGCGGTTTCAAGGGCATGCTCAATGGAAAGCTCGATTCCGCCAAGGCCCGGCATAATGTATTCGGAAAGCTCGATTCCAGCCTCTTTTACCTTCAGTCCTGCCCGGATGTGGCTGTCTTTGGTGGCACCCTTTTTCATCATTTTCAAAACATTGTCAGACCCGGATTCCATTCCAATGTGAATACGGTTCAAACCGGCATCTGCGATACGTTTCATATCTGGGGCTTTAATCCTCACAATGGTGTGGCTCCGGGCATAGGAAGTAATCCGTTTTACCATGGGAAAACAATTTTTAATGTATTCCAGGATATTGTGCAGGTCATCCGGTTTCATAATCAGGCTGTTGGCATCCTGGAGAAAGATGGATTCCATTCCTGACATGTACCAGGCCAATGCAGCGTTGAATCCCACACGGTCCTTTGTTTCAAAACTTTCATACAAGGTGCGTATTACTTCTGAATCCATAGGGCCCTTGGGTTTGATAATATCCCGCATCCGCTCGATATATCCACTTACAAGGTCAATGTCTTTGATAATATTTTCAACAGACCGCAGGGAAAAAGAACGCCGTTTATAGACAGGGCAGAAGGTGCACTGGTTCCAGGGGCAATTTCGGGTCAGGCGCAATAAAAGGGAACTGGCTTCGCTGGGCGGCCGGATAGGTCCCTGTTCAAATCCTTTGTAGCGGTCTGACTTCTTTTTTTTCTTTTTTTCCATGATGATGACTCTTAATTTAAAGCATTTGATATATTCTTTATCTTAATGGATGGGATAAAGCATGGTTTCATATATTATTTTTTATGCTTCAAAATATATAAACATGGAGATACCTGATGTCAATTTATTTTCCCAAGCCTTGAAAATTGGGCATTTAGTATGATAATTAAGCTTCATTTATTCAACAATTTGAATGCATCAATAACATTGAAGGGGGATATCATGCCGGGTTTTGAAATATTTGGGGATGAAGAAAGAAAGCATGTGGGTGATGTGCTTGAAACCGGTGTCTTGTTCCGATACGGTTTTGAACAGGCCAGAAACGGACATTTCAAAGCCGCAGAATTTGAAAAAAAATTGTGTGAGATTACCAAGGCCAATCATGCCCATCTGTGCGCCAGCGGGACAGCAGCCCTGGCAACTGCCCTGGCAGCCTGCGGTATCGGGGCCGGAGATGAGGTAATTATCCAGCCCTTTACCTTTGTTGCAACTTTTGAAGCCGTCATCATGGCAGGCGCAGTTCCAATTTTTTCTCATATTGACGAAACCCTATGCCTTGATCCTGACAGGCTTGAGGATGTGGTTACCGAAAAAACACGGGCTGTATTGCCGGTGCATATGTGCGGCGCCATGGCCCGGATCAATGAAATAAAGAATTTTTGCGATAAAAGAGGACTGATCCTGGTTGAAGACGCCTGCCAGTCCCTGGGTGCAACTTTTGGAGGGAGAGCATTGGGCACCTTTGGCAAGGCCGGCTGCTTTTCCTTTGATGCTGTAAAAACCGTTACCTGTGGTGAAGGCGGCGGCATTATCACCAATAGTGCACAAGTCTATGAAAAATGTGATCAATATGCCGACCATGGCCATGATCATTTGGGGGGAGCGGACCGGGGGGCGGATGATCATCCTATCATCGGCACCAACTTCAGGATCAGCGAACTCAATGCTGCAGTTGGCCTGGCCCAGCTCAACAAACTGGATCAGATTCTTGAAATCCAGCGCAAAAACAAAATGGCCATTAAAAATGCCATGGCTGATATCTCTGAGGTCACTTTCCGGTATATTCCGGACCCACTGGGGGATTCTGCCACCTTTTTGACCTTTTTTCTTCCCACCCAGGACCGGGCAAAAGAGATTGCCAAGCGCCTGTCAGACAACGGCGTCACAGGATGTCCATACTGGTACGACAACAACTGGCATTATCTGAAAGAATGGCACCATTTAAAGGGAATGAAACGTTCTGCCAGACTATCTTTTGAGCTGAATGACCAGTTACCGGACTATAGCAAGGTGGTGCTTGAAGAATCCGACAATATTATAAATCGCGCCATATCAATGCAGATTATGCTTTCCTGGACAAAAGAAGATATTGAAAAACGGATCCAGGGTATAATGAATGCATTTAAAGGATAAATCATGTTTAGAAATTTTAAATTAGTACCCAATGTCATCTTTGGCAGGGGCTGTTTTTCACAATTGGATGAGATTATTGAAAAGGTCCGTGAAAATTCAAATGCCTGGGTTGTTTTTGTGACTGATGATGTGTTTAAGGGGGAACAACTTGAAAAAAGGCTTCCCCTCCACGATCAGGACATGATCTTGTGGGTGAATGCAGAGGATGAACCCAAAACATCTTATGTGGACAGCTTAACACAAAAGGTTAAGGATTATGCTTCCACACAGCCTTGTGCCGTGGTTGGCATTGGCGGCGGCAGCAGCATGGATCTTGCCAAGGCCGTCTCTTTGATGCTCACCAATCCCGGGTCTTCAGTCAAATACCAGGGATGGGATTTAATTCAAAACCCGGCTGTCTATCACATTGCCGTGCCCACTTTGTCCGGTACTGGCGCGGAAGTCTCCAGGACCGCTGTGCTGACCGGCCCTGAAAAAAAACTGGGCCTGAATTCGGACTACACGGTCTTTGACCAGATTGTGCTGGATCCCGAACTATTGGCAACCGTGCCCAATGACCAGTATTTTTATACTGGAATGGATTGTTACATTCATTGTATTGAATCCCTTGAGGGTACTTATTTGAATGAATTCAGCAAAGCATACGGTGAAAAGGCTTTGGATCTTTGCAGACAGGTATTTATAGACAACCATCCAGACAGAAATGACAAACTGATGATGGCCTCGTTTTTTGGGGGTATGAGCATTGCCTACTCCCAGGTGGGCGCCTGCCATGCCCTTTCCTACGGCCTGGCATTTGTTTTGGGTACCCACCATGGCATTGGCTGCTGTATCACTTTTGATTACCTGGAAGAATTTTATCCGGACGGGGTTAAAGAGTTTAGAAAAATGATGGAAAAATACAATATCACGCTGCCCAGAAATCTTGTCAAAGATCTGCCGGAAGATGATATTGAATTGATGGTAACAACTGCCCTGGGCCTGGACCCTTTGTGGGAAAACTGCCTGGGCAAGGACTGGAAAAATATAATGACCCGGGACAAGGCCAGATCCTTGTTCCTGAAGATGTAAAAGAGACCTTATGACAATTGCCATAATCCCATCCAGATACGGTTCCAGCAGGCTTGAAGGCAAGCCCCTGGCCCTGGTGGCAGGAAAGTCCATGATTCAACGGGTTTATGAACAAACTCAAAAATCTAATGCTGTAACAAAAACCATTGTGGCAACCGATGATGAACGCATTGTAAAGGCAGTTGAAGCCTTTGGAGGCAATGCGCTTATGACATCTGCCACCTGCCGGTCCGGCACGGACCGGGTGGCGCAAACAGCCAATATATTAGATCTTAAACCAGATGAAATTGTGGTGAATATCCAGGGTGACCAGCCTGTGTTCAATCCCAAGGCCATTGATGAACTGATATCACCGTTTAATGATGACAGCGCTCTTTTAATGTCGACCCTGGCATATAAAATCAGAGACAAAAGGGAAATAACAGATCCCAAGGATGTTAAAGTCACGTTTAATAACAATGGATTTGCCCTTTATTTTTCCAGGGCCCAGATTCCGTATCCAAGGGATATTGAGACACCGGTTGATTATTACAAGCACTTGGGATTTTACGCTTACAAAAAAAGTTTTTTAGATAAAATCGTCGCCCTTTCAACCGGCACCTGTGAAAATATTGAAAAGCTTGAACAGTTAAGAGTTCTGGAGTTTGGGTACCAAATAAAGGTTGTAATTACGGAACATGATTCCCCTGAAATAGACCTGCCCGAAGATATTAAGCGAATTGAAGCAAAGCTTATGAAAGCCTGATAATTTATGCTTACCCATTACAAAATTGTCCATACCACCTGCCATACGCAATGGGGCGGACTTGAAAAACGCATATTCAATGAATCACTGTGGATGAAACAAAAGGGGCATACCGTAATTATCGTAGCTCCCAAGGATACACCATTGTATGACCGAGCCAAAAGCGAGGGCTTTAAAACCATTGCGGCTGGATTCCGAAAACTGGGAATCCCAAAGGATTACAGGCTGTTAAAACAGTTATTTCACACTGAACAACCAGATATAGTCAATACCCACGGCAATGCAGATTCAAAACTTGTACTTTTTGCTGCATGGCGGGCCAAAGTTCCCTGCCGGATTCTTTCCCGGCACATCAGTGCCCATGTCAAAAGATCCTGGTACAACCGGGTTTTATACACTAAATTTTCCAATTTTATCTTTACCACTGCAGACTATACCACGCGCCATCTCAAGGAGGTGTTCAAGCTAAAGGACACTCAGATTTTTTCCATCCCAAGCGGTATCATCCCGCCTGAAACCCTTTTGTCCCGTGAAAAGGCAAGAATACGGCTGACATCTGAACTCAAGCTGGATGGAACGCCACGGTTTGTTGGGTTTGTAGGACGTGTCTCCTTTGATAAAGGTGTGTCCACGGTGATTGAGGCGTTCAAACGGATTCAGATACGATTACCTGACCACCACCTGGTCATTGTGGGTGGCGGGACAGATGAACATATAAAATCATTAAAAAACCTGGCCAGCCAACTGAACATTGACCACAAAACACATTTTATTGGATTCAAGGAAAACGTATGGCCCTATTATCGTGCGTTTGACTGCAAGATCCTTGCATCGAGGAATAAGGACGGCATCCCTTTTGAAGGCGTTCCCCAGGCCCTTTTGGAGGCCATGTACAGCCGATGCCCTGTGATTGGTTCTAAAAGCGGCGGCATCCAGGATATTATTGACCATAATAGAACCGGACTTTTATTCTCCATTGATAAACCAGGAGAACTTGCCGATACCATCATGCAGACCTTTACGTATAAAAAATCCACTGGCACACGCGTCCAAACCGCCTGTGAACTGGTTCAAAAAAAGAATACCATTGATGCCATGGGCCGTACGATTCTAAAAATCTATAAACTTCACGAAATCAGATCTGATATCAACCCTCCTGCTTTTGATCCTTATTTAGAATAGAAACGATCTAAAAATAATCTTTTTTTTTAGATATAGCGATTGCTCGTGTAGCAGATATTCAATCGAAAATTATTTGTGGCAATCGCTTTAGCCCGGATATTTCACGAATCGAGTTTGTTGTAGTTCAGAAGCGCCGCCCCCAGAACACCTGCTGAATCTCCAAGCTCGTTTTTGAGGATCGGGGTTGTGACATGTTCATGGAATGCATATTGTAATACTTTTTTTGCACCTATTGTATACAACTCGTCTATATTAGACAGCCCGCCGCCAATGACAACGGCATCGGGGTCCAGCACAGATATTAATCCCCCCAGGACTCTGCCAAAATCATCCAGGAATTGGTCAAATATTTTTTTGCATTTTGGATCATTCCTGCGAAATCCATTGACAATATCGTTCATTTTTAAAGCAGTACCATGGGCTTCAAAAAAGGCATTTTCCACACCGGTCCCGCTGATCTTGGTTTCTACACAGCCAACATTGCCGCAAAAACATTTTCTGCCGCCAGGATCAATGGAGAAATGGCCCCATTCCCCTGAAATACCGTTGGGGCCGTTCCAAATTTTTTGATCAATGCAGATACCTCCGCCGCAGCCTGTCCCCATAATTACTCCGAACACGACATTGTATCCTTTTGCCGCACCCCTGACAGCTTCAATAAGTGTAAAACAATTGGCATCATTTTCCATGGCAATCTTTTTTTCCAAAAGAGTTTCCAGGTCTTTTTGAAATGGCTTTCCGATCAAGCAGGTGGTATTGGCGTTGTGGACCAGCCCTTTGTCCCGGTTAATGGAGCCCGGTATGCCGATCCCCACAGTATAATTTTCGGCTGGAGGAACCTTGTGGGCCGTTTCCAGGATTAGTTGATGAACAGCGTCCAATATCCCGGAATATCCTTTTTCCTGTTTAGTGGGAATCCGCTTGCGGAATAATTCATTGCCTTCAGGAGCTATAAGCACGGTTTCGGTTTTAGTACCACCAAGATCAATACCAATCCTGTAATAATCCATGATTTATACCCATTTTTCACTTATTCAGCCGCTATTTACCTATTAGCGGCATTAATCTCATATCCCTTAAGATTCTTTTTTGCCTGGACACAACATAGGGCGAAGGATTTACTACCGACCATCTGTGGGGGCTGGGCAGAACAGCTGCAAGCAAGGCGGCCTGCCGGGCATCAAGCTTCTTTGACGGAATTGAAAAATACCTTTTGGCAGCAGCTTCCGCTCCGATAACACCATGGCCCCAGTCCACAGTATTTAAATATACTTCCAAAATTCTATTTTTATCCCAGACAAGTTCGATTAAAACCGTGTAATAGGCTTCAGCAATCTTTCGGGAGATATTGCGGCTGGAAAACAGGAACAAGGATCTTGCCGCCTGCATGCTGATGGTACTGGCACCCCTGATTTTCTGGTCTTTTGCAGCATTTTCCAACACGATTTTGATCTCTTCAAAGTCAAAGCCTTTATGTGACAAAAACCGCTGATCTTCAGATGCCAGAACTGCCTTTCTTAAGTGAGGGGATATTTTATTTAGATCCTGCCATTCAAAGCGTGGGCGCTGATAGTTATGCTTCCTGATTTTAAACAAACCCCATTCATAGACCATGTTAATAGTAAAGGGCGGATTTACAAATTTGAAAACAGCCACCTGAACCAGGGTAAAGCAAAAAAGGCAGATACCAATTTTTATAAGCCAGATAAAAAATCTTTTTAAGGCTGATTTCTTTTTCTTTGGTTTCAGTCGCAAGGCTAAAATAAATCCTTATGATTTTTTTGAACCTAAAAACACAAATCCGTTGAGCAGCACATAGGTGGTTATAAAAAGCAACAACTGGGCAGCCACCTTTGCCGCAACTTCTCCCATCAAAAGATAGGTCACAAAAAGATAAATTAAAAAAATGGAACCGCTTAAATTGAACAGCACCACCATAAGATATTTTCCAATCTCCTTTAAGGTCGGTTTGCCGCCCATGGAAAAGGTAAAATATTTATTGGCTGAAAAATGGATGATCACTGAAATGATCCTGGCAGCAATGGAAGCGCTTACAAAACCTTGAGACAGGTGAATCAAAAGGATATAGGTGCCAAAATCCGCTATTGTACTGGTGATACTGGACAACGAATATTTAACCATCTCAAAAAATCGATGCACGCACCACCACATAAAAAGGGTTTTATAAATTAAAAAAGAATCCGTAACCGGTCTAAAACTCGATGCGGCATTGTTGTCCTCATATACCGTAGTAATGGGGGTTTCTTTGACAGGCGTCTTCTTTGCGGTCAGGGTTAAAAGCATCTCAAGCTCATAGGCATACCGGCTGGATTTCAATTCAATGAGTGCCGGCAGCAACTCTTTGGGAATCCCCCGCAATCCTGTTTGGGTATCGGTGATGGCTTTTCCCACAAATCCCCTGAATATCAAACAGGTGATTTTATTACCCAGATAACTTCGTAGAGGCACCTGGGTTTTAAAATTCCGGGCACCCATGA
>JAAEMC010000221.1 GCA_024225895.1 Desulfobacteraceae bacterium
AATCATTCGCTTCTCAAACTTAAGGAAAGCGATGTGTATGCAAATATTTATTCAGCGTGGTTTTAGCCCGGATTTTCGGGTTGGGCAATCAAAATTCAAGGTCAGGTCTTGCAATATCACATGATATCAATTCTATAATCTTTTGACTTTGAGTATTATCCATGCTCAAACAATCCAAATTGGTAAGAACGAAATCCGGATCGGGTGTTGAAATATTGCATTCGCTAATTCTTAAAAATTATAACCAATTAAGGTAATACAAGACCTGAGCTTTGATAGTGGTTTTGAGGCTCCTTGATAAATGTTGCCAACTGATATAATATGCGCAGCTAATATAGAAATTGAGAAAATATTATCTGAATGAATGCAGGGCGGCACTATTGAATGGAGAAAAAACACTTTGGAGCACCAATTGAAAACTGAGGAAATTACTTTATTGAGGCGCACAGGCTTAAGTAATAGCAAACAGGCTGTATGCACCTTAAGAAGGTTATTATTATCAGATTTACATCAAATTATGCAGCTGCAGGAACGTATTGTGCGAGCTTTGCCGGATAAAAATTTGTTTTATCCGGATACTGCTGATTTTTATATCTCAATGATCAATTCTTCGAAGAATCTGGTGGAAGGAATTTTTTTTAATGGAAAACTGATAGCGTTTTCGCTTCTACTTATTCCGGATTCACTCGATTATAATTTGGGGGTGGATATTGGATTATCTCAAGAGGATCTGTCCTCAGTTGCTCATGCGGAAATGATATTTGTTGATCCAGCCTTCAGGGGAAATAAGCTTCAACGATTTTTTTTGAAAAGAAGAATCGAATATGCATCGGATAATGGATATTTCATCATATTGACCACAGTAGCCCCCTCCAATAAGGCCAGTTTGAATAATCTTCGAAAGTCAGGATTTAAAATTTTAAAACCTAATGTCATAAAATATGGCGGGATGCTAAGGCATATTTTACAATACCAACCTATTATCGAAAAGTCCTCTGAAACAAAGCAGGAATCTGCTGTAGATTGTGACAAAGTCAGGATTTTATAGCGAATCGCGGCTTTATATTTCTATTACATGATATTTGAATTTAGCACCTTACCATAATAAGGATAGCCAATATAAAAGGAGATACCTAACTATGCAGCTTCAGCCATGGCCTGAAGGCCTGCCAAGATCCGGCAATTTGAATTATGAACAATTGGAAAGCGTTTCTCCCTGGTTTGAAGTATATAAGATAAATCAGCATACTTTTGTCTTTTTAGAACCCCATCATGATGAAGAAGTCTTCTCTTACCTGATATTGGGCAATCAAAAAGCTGCTTTGGTAGACACAGGCATGGGGATAGTGGATATCCGGCCTGAGGTGGAGAAGATAACCTCTTTGCCGGCTGTTGTTATTAATACCCATACCCATTTTGATCACACAGGCAGTAATTACCTATTTGATGAGATTTATTGTTTTGATGATGATTATGAAATCAATAATTTGAAAAAGGGTCACGCCACACAATTTTGCAACAGCTTTATGCAGCCTGGTTCTTATCAAAATCTCCCCCAGGGTTTTGATCCCATGGCGTACAATATCGCGCCGTCGAATTTTACAAGAAAAATAAAGCATTTGGACAGGATAGACCTTGGAGGCAGAAGCCTTGTCATCCATCATACACCCGGCCACAGTCCGGGCAGCCTCTGTGTTGAAGATACCAAACATAAGATATTATTCACAGGAGACACCTTCTATTCCGGTACAATTTTTTTACATCTGCCTGGCTCCAGTTTTGATGATTTTATCCAGTCTGTTAACTACTTGAGCAGCCTTTCAGATCAAATTGATTTTTTATGCCCGGGTCACAACGAAGCTTATGCCTCAAAAGATGTCATCCTTTCATTGCGTCAGGGTGTCGAACAAGTACAAAAAGAGCAGGCAGCATTTGAAATCAATTTTGGCTCAAGATTTTTCCAATTTGAGGACTTCAATTTGAGATTACCTTTATAATTCCTGAGAGCATCTGTGGTGTATTTTAGGCGAAAAGAAATTTCCTCCAGGGGGTCTGTGATTTCTAAGCTATTCTTTCAGTGGATTATATGATCCATCGGATCAAGAAAGGGAATCACTGTACGAACCCTGACCATGAAGATTGCTGGCGGATTGCCTGCTTTATTAAAATAAAAGACAATGTGAAGCTGGAGTATGGAAAAACCATTACAGATCCTTCCAAAGAAATGGAACAATTGGGGCCAAGCTTACTTGGCTTAAGACCGCATCTGCATTGATTTTAGCAGGTCTGGTGATCCTTATCGCACTGGTTCTGTTTGGATCGTAATAAAGCCGGAATCAGGTTTTGATCAGTTCCAAAAACAGTTTATGGTCTTTTTGGGTTATTTCAATAGGGAGAGTGTTGTGGCGGCAGAACTATTCCCGCTGTCAGCCGCTATTTTCAACCATTTTTTTGCGGTTTCAAGATCCTTGGGGATGCCATATCCTTTAAGGTACATAAATCCTAAATTTTTTTGTGCAATCACACAGTCTTGCAGGGCGGATTTTTGATATAATTCAAAAGCTTTTGTGTAATCCCGGGGCACGCCTTTGCCGTTTTGATACATGACGCCAAGATTGTTTTGCGCCCTTGCAGATCCCTGGTCAGCAGCTTTTTTGTACCATTCCACAGCTTTTGTATCATCTTGTAGGACGCCTTTTCCATATTTATACATGAACCCAAGATTGATCTGTGCCAGGACATTGCCTTTTTTTGCCGCCATTTGATACCATTTTGCAGCTTTTTTATAATCTTCATTCATGCCTTTTCCAAGATAGTACATATTACCAAGGTTGTATTGCGAATTAACATACCCTTGCTGAGCAGCTTTTTCATAAAGTTCGGCAGCTTTGGTATAATCCCTGATTACGCCTCTGCCATGCTGATACATGGCGGCAAGATTATTTTGCGCCTGGGCATCCCCTTTTTGGACCGGCTTTTGAAACCATTTGACTGCGGCTTCGTCATTTTGTAATCCCCCTCTGCCGCAT
>JAAEMC010000222.1 GCA_024225895.1 Desulfobacteraceae bacterium
AGAAAACGATTCCTCACTGGGACGGCATCGCTAATTTGACCGGCAAACAACTTGTTTTTGGCCGTGGATCAAATCATCTTGATATATTAATAAAAAACCATGGTGACCTTTTAAAGAATGAACTTGATAATGCCTATGGTAATCCAACTTATTTAGGTGCCTTGCAAATGCTCAGTCTGGACCGTGTGGATATATTTGTAGTAAGCAATGAGTTGTTGCGGACAGCCATTTCGCAATACGGGATAAAGTATAAAAAAAAACTATTTGAAACACAATTCCTAAATCGGACAAAATACTATCCACTATTTCAAAATAATGAAAAAGGAAAGCAGTTGGCACAAATTTTTGATGAGGGCATGCAAAAGTTATACGACAGCGGTGAACTCCAGCAATTATTTAAGAATTCAATGAATTCTACCATATTTAATATTGATGCCATTTTGACTAAAGCAGAATAAACAACAAGCTATCAGGTTGTAATGAAACATGTAATCAAGGAGATCGGAAATTAACTCAAATTATTATAAAGTTCAAATCTTTGTTATGATGCTGGTCAGTTTTTGTACCTTTATCTTTATTTATAGTCAGTACAAAACACATTTGGTTCAGCAAAAATTGGACGAGCATGCAGCAGTAGTCGAAGAGGACCTGTGGGGTATTGTTCCCAACGGCCCTGTAGAGTACCTGACACTCGCATCAAAACGCGACCGTTATACTAAGGTAACTATAACAGATTCCTTAGGAGAGGTATTTATCTCCATTAAAGGACCGGACATGGATGGTGTAAATGGCTTGCTGGTTGCCATGGGTTTTATTTATCAAAAAAATATGACTTCAGACATCGTACACAAAGGTCAAGTTATCGGGAAGCTGACTGCAGACTATCACAACATGAATGTCTATGTTTATTTTTATTCTTTATTGGTTTGCATTCTTTCTTATATCGTTCTGGTTTTGTTTTATAAAATCGTTTTGGGCAAACAGCAACTTGAAGACCGGATCAGAGAACGAACCGCTGATTTGGAAGAAGAAATAAAAGAACGAAAACGGGCCTCAGAAGCCCTGTTAGAGAGTGAAAATCGTTATAGGTTAATCGCCGAAAATGTTGCTGATGTAATCTGGACAATGGATATGGATTTTAAATTTACCTTTATTAGTCCTTCAATTTATCACCAGAGAGGATATACAGTTGAAGAAGCAATGAAGCATTCACCAGAAGAGTTTGTCCTGCCTGAATCGCTTGAAAAGATGACGGCTTTATTTGCCCAGACATTAACCCTTATTGAATCCGGGGATAAACAAGGCTTTAACCCGATTGAATTTGAAGTGCAACAATATTGTAAAGACGGCTCTGTCATCTGGATAAATAACAATGCAAGGATTTTGCATGACCCAGACAACCAACCGATTAGCATACTCGGGATCACTCATGATATCACTAAGCGCAAACTAGTTGAGGAAGAATTGAATTTGTCGAATAAGCGATATCAGAATCTTTTTCAAAATTCACCTGTTCCCCTATGGGAAGAGGATTTCACTGATCTGTTTTTATACCTTGATGAACTTCGCACAAAAAATGTACAGGATTTTCGCAAATATATTGATAACAATCCTTCTTTTTTAGAAAAGTGCAGTCAAAAAATAAAAATACTGGATGTCAACCAAGAGGTATTAAAACTGCTGGATGCAGGAACCAAAGAAGATCTTTTAGGAAATTTGAGCAAAATTTTTACCAAAATATCATATAAAACATTTAAAGAAGAGATCATTGCCATTTCAAAAGGATTTCTCGAATTTGAATTAGAGGATGAGATAAAATCGTTATCCGGTGATAAAAGATCTGTTTTTTTTAAAATGACAATAGATAAAGAACATTCTGACTCATATAGAGCCCTGATTGCAACAATCGACATTACCAAACGCAAACAACTTGAAACACAACTCCAGCAAGCTCAAAAAATGGAATCAATCGGCACTCTTGCAGGCGGTATAGCCCATGATTTCAATAATATTCTTTTTCCAATTCTAGGTCATTCAGAAATGCTGATAGAGGATGTTCCTGAAGACAGCCCGTTAATAAATGGACTTAATCAGATCTATTCAGGTGCCATAAGAGCAAGTGAATTGGTAAAACAGATTCTTACTTTCTCACGCCAGCAGAGCGGTGAATTGAAAATAATGAAGATACAGCCTATTCTTATAGAAGCATTAAAACTCATCAGATCCTTAATTCCCACAACAATTGAAATTAAACAAAATATCAATCCTGAATGCGGTATTATCAAAGCAGATCCAACGCAGATTCATCAGATTGTAATGAATCTTGCCACAAATGGATTTCATGCTATGGAAGAAACCGGCGGAGTGCTGAAAGTAACCCTCAAAGAAATGGAATTTAAAGAAATCGATTTAATTAAACCGGAAATGCTGCCGGGAGTTTATGCTTGTCTAACAGTGGCGGATACAGGCAAAGGAATGAATAAAGAGTTAACACAGAAAATCTTTGATCCGTTTTTTACAACCAAGGAAACAGGCAAAGGCACAGGAATGGGATTGTCAGTTGTTCATGGTATTGTAAAGAATATGAACGGGATTATCAATGTGTACAGCGAACTTGGAAAAGGAACTGAATTCAATGTATATCTACCTATAGCAAAGACTGAGAAAGGACGGCAGGTTACCAGTGCAGATGCATCCATTAAAGGCGGTACTGAACATATTCTTCTTATTGATGATGAAAAAGCCATAATTGTAATGGAACAAAATATGTTGGAGCGTTTGGGATACCAGGTAACTTCACGTACAAGCAGTATTGAAGCCCTGGAGGTTTTCCGTACTAATCCAAATAAATTTGACATGGTAATAACCGATATGGCGATGCCGAATATATCAGGGGATATACTTGCGGCCCAATTGACTAAGATACGCCCTGGTATTCCCGTGTTGCTTTGCACAGGGTTCAGTGAAACCATGTCTGAAGAAAAAGCTGCATTTATAGGCATTAAAGGGTTTTTATTGAAACCAATTGTAATGCAAGATCTTTCAAAAAAGATACGTGAAGTACTCGAGAATAACAAGGCGAAAGCCATAAGCCAATAGTTCAATATTATGCATTTGGTAAGAATATGATTTTGTTATCTGGCATTCAAGTATATGAATTAAAACAATTGCCAGGAGACATTCTTTCAGATTGACCCTCATTGTGTACAAGGAAATTTGGCGCTTCATCTTAATGTAAAATATTTTTGAAAAAGTGGTTTTAGTGGTTTTCGTGCAGGGTGATTGTATAAAAGAGGATACTTTCAATGACGAAAAAAAGCAAAATTGGATATTCCCTGTTAGACCATCAAAGGCATGGAGCACTAAAGTATGTGGTCGCCTCGGTTATAATTCTTGCGGCTGCAAGCCTGCGGGTATGGCCATTGGGAGCCCTGGAATTGCGTATTCCCTGGGTTACATTCTATCCGGGTGTGATGGCTACAGCACTCTACGGTGGGTTTTCCACAGGCCTTGCAGCGACAACTCTCACGGTTCTTGTGGTATTGTTCTGGTCACCCACCGGCATGCCCTTTATTGATGATCCGGGTGATTGGCTGGGTATGGCCGTTTTTTCCGTGAATGGCACGTTAATTTCACTTATGAGCGGAGCAATGCATCGTGCCAGGGATCAGGCAACAAAAGCAAAGGAGCAGGCCGAAGGGGCCAATCAGGCAAAGAGTGTTTTTTTGGCCAACATGAGCCATGAGCTTCGTACACCACTCAATGCGATTCTTGGATTCACAAATTTGATGATTAAAGCACCTGATACCACCAATGAGCAATTAAAAGACTTGAGCATCATTTCCAACAGTGGTCAAAATTTGTTGAATCTTATAAATAACGTGCTGGATATCTCAAAGATTGAAGCGGGCCACATGGTCAGAGAAGATGCTGATGTCAGTTTAATGCAGCTTTTGTTTGAAATAGAATCATTAATGTCTGTTAAGGTTTTAGAAAAAGGACTGAGGTTCAAATTTGCACAGTCACCCGATCTTCCCCTGGATATTACAGTTGATGCGACCAAGTTACGTCAAGTATTGATCAATCTGATTGCAAACGCTGTCAAATACACTGAAAAAGGTGGAATATCCCTAAAAGTAAAAGTAATTGAACAAGACCCGCCACATTTGATGCGGCTTTATTTCGAGGTGAAGGATTCAGGTATAGGTATTAAAAAGGAAGACCAAGAGATTATTTTCACTTCTTTTGAGCAAATCGGGGACCAGCCGGCTATGGAAGCAGGAACAGGTCTTGGACTTTCCATTTGTAAGCAATTTGTTGATCTCATGGACGGCTCCATCGGTGTTACAAGCGAACCGGGCAAAGGATCTGTATTTTATTTTGAGATTCCGGTTAACATATGTACCCAATTAGAAAATGTTCAGACTGAGCTGTCGCATGAACGAGTAACAGGTCTGGCCAACGGGCAAAAACAATATCGTATTCTTATAGTTGAAGATAAATTCGAGAATCGCCTGCTCCTGACCAAATTGCTTGAACCGCTTGGTTTTGAGGTGCGCGAAGCAATCAACGGGCAGGAGGCAGTAAAACAATATGAACAATGGCATCCTCATCTGATCTGGATGGATATCCGCATGCCGGTGATGAATGGCCTGGAGGCAACGCGTAAAATCAGGGGAAGTAAGGATGGACCCGACGTTAAAATAGTTGCCCTCACAGCCCATGCACTGGAAGAGGAGCGTCTTGAAATTCTGGAGGCTGGTTGCGATGATTTCATTCGCAAACCTTATCGGGATACAGAAATTTTTGATGCTCTCACAAAACATCTGGGGACACATTTTTTATACGCAAACAAAAAAGAAGGCCCAGCCACAGCTGCCGGGAAAATTGGTTTGAACCAGGAACACTTGAAAATGATTCCATTGGATTTGATCGAGAATTTGCAGGAAGCCACGGAATTGTTACATGATAAACGCTGTCTCAAAGCAGCCGGGATGATTAGTGATCATAACCATGAGTTAGGTGAATGTTTGCGCCATATGGTGGAAAATTTAGAGTATAAGGAAATTCTTACGGCTTTAGATAATTTGACACTAAAAGGATCAAAATGAACAATACTAAAACAAAACGACTCAATCATGGTGATATTCTTGTAATCGAGGATAGTAGATCTGATCTCAAGTTATTGGTCGAAATCCTGAAAAAAGCCGACTACCAGGTGCGACCCGCAGCCGATGGTGAGTTGGCGTTTCGCAGTATTCAAGCAAAAATACCCGATCTGATCCTGCTGGATATCCATTTACCTGATATGAATGGAATTGATGTGTGCCGCCGCATAAAGGCCAATCCTGAAACAGCAGATATCCCGGTTATATTCATAAGTGCAGACAATGAGACCGACTTGAAAGTAAAAGCACTTAAGGCGGGCGGAATCGATTATGTCACTAAACCTTTTATGCCCGTAGAAATTATAACAAGAATTAATAACCATCTTGGAATGTCTCGGCTACAGCGAAAACTTGCGGCTCAATCTAAACAACTGATGGCTGAAATCCAAGAGCGTAAACAAATAGAAAATGCACTTAAAAAGAGCGAAGAAAAATTTATTAAGCTGTTCCGAACCAACCCTGTAACCATTACAATCACCAGAATTAAAGATGGATTATATCTTGATGTTAATGATGCTTTCACAAAAACATTTGGTTGGACAAGAGAGGAAGTCATAGGTCGGACATCACTTGAAATTGGTTTATGGGATAGTAGTCAAAGTCGTCAAGAGCTTGTGGAATTGATTTTAAAAAACAAGTCTTTACAAGATCATGAGATGATTGCTTTGACAAAAGAGGGTAAACCTTTAAATATTTCACTTTCATTGGATCAAATTGAGATAGACAAAGAAATGTGCTTTATCTCAACAGCGATCAATATAAGCGAGCGTAAGCAAGCTGAGACAGCTTTGCAGGAAAGTGAAGAAAAATACCGTTCAATGATGGAATCTATTGAGGAATCGGCATATATTTGTTCATCAGACTTACATATCAAATACATGAACCCGGCCATGATTAAAAGAACAGGTTATGATGCTACCGGCGAAATTTGCCATAAGGTGATGTATGGACTTGATGAAAAATGTTCATGGTGTGTTTTTAACAAAATTTCAAAGGGTGAATCTATTAATTATGAACTTGTAAACCCCATAGATGATAGAACTTACAATGTTTCTAATTCGCCTATATTTCATACAGATGGTTCAGTTTCAAAATTATCTGTTTTCCATGACCTGACAGACTTCAAGGAAATGGAAGCTCAACTTCACCAATCTCAAAAAATGGAATCCATCGGTACACTTGCAGGAGGGACAGCCCATGATATTAATAATATTCTTTTTCCAATCGTGGGCCATACGGAAATGCTGATGGAGGATACTCCGAAAGACAGCCCATTTCAAGACAGCCTGCAGGAAATTTTTACTGCTTCATTAAGAGCAAAAAACCTGGTGAAACAGATCCTGACATTTTCACGGCAAAAAAATATTGACTTAAAATTGATTAAAATAGAGCCTATCATCAAAGAAGCCTTAAAACTCATTAGATCTACAATCCCTACCACCATTAATATCAAACAATATATTAAAAATGATTGTGGGATAATAAAAGCTGATCCAATTCAAATTCATCAGATTATAATGAATCTTTCAACTAATGCATCTCAAGCCATGGAAGAAGCAGGCGGGGATTTGAAAGTCAGGTTGGAAAAAGTTAAATTAAGTGAATCAGACATTACAATTTCCGGTATGGAACCCGGAGTTTATAATTTGTTAACTGTATCAGACACAGGAAAGGGAATGAATAAAAAATTAGTTGAAAAAATCTTTGATCCTTTTTTTACAACTAAAGTAAAAGGCAAGGGCACAGGAATGGGATTGTCCGTTGTTCATGGTATTGTAAAAAACATGAAGGGATTTATCAAAGTATATAGTAAACCGGGTAAAGGCACTAAATTTAATGTTTATCTGCCTGTAGTTAAAAGTCTTTCTGGAACACAAAAGATTCACCAAATGAAAAAACCTATCCAGGGTGGGGTTGAACAAGTTCTTCTTGTGGATGATGAAAA
>JAAEMC010000223.1 GCA_024225895.1 Desulfobacteraceae bacterium
AGGCTGCCGGATATACCTGGGATAAACGAGGCAAACTCCATTACCCTAAAAAATAGAACCTGCATTTAAACTGTTCCGGGTGCCCTTGCATTACAGACAGCAAGGGCACCGGGCAAAACAGGAACCAAAACCATGCAAGAATACATAATCAGAAGAACGCTTTATACCTTGCTGACAATTTTTGGCGTTGCCACCATTCTGTTTTTTATTTTTCGGATCATGCCGGGTGATCCAACCGCCCAGGTCATTTCACCTGCCCTTGATGAAGCCGCACAAATCCGACTGAAACAGGCGTATGGCTTGGATAAGCCTTTGTACATCCAATATGTTTATTATTTAAAGAATCTGGTAACCCTGGATTGGGGAAGATCCTTTACCACTGCTGAGAATGTATTTGATATCCTGGCCTACCGATTTTGGAATACCATATTTTTAATGGGGTCTGCCATGTGCTTCGTATTGATAGTGGGGCCGGGGCTTGGCATGCTAATGGCCTGGAAACGCGGCAGCCTGACCGATAATACAGGAACGGTTCTGGGCCTGATATTTCAGTCGGCCCCGCCTTTTGTAACCGGCCTGCTCTTGTTGATGATCTTAAGCTACCGAATGGACTTGTTTCCCACTGCCGGAATGCATACACCCGGTAGTGCCATGGGCAAAGGCTTTACCCTGTTTTTTTCCTGGGATTTTATCCATCATTTGATTTTACCGGCCATTACAGTGGCCTTGTATTTTTTGGCCATGCCCATGCTGGTCATGCGGGACTCCATGCTGGAAGTCATGGGCTCTGATTTTATAGAACTTGCCCGGGCCAAAGGACTGGCGCCCCATGTGGTTATGATCAAGCATGCAGCCAGAAATGCATTGATGGCTGTGGTGACGGTGTCATCTGTTTTGGTGGGAACCGCCATTGGCGGACAGGTTCTGGTTGAAAATGTCTTTTCCTGGCCGGGGATGGGAAAATTGATGGTAGAAGCCGCCTCATCCCATGATTATCCCGTAGCACAGGCCACCTTTTTAGTATTGGCTGTCATTGTGATTGTGTTGAACCTATTGGCTGATATTTCATACTGCTACCTGGATCCCAGGATAAAAATAGGAAAATAATAGGAAATAAAATGAAAATTACCCATTTAGAATTATTTCATATCACCATCCCCTTTAGCAAACCATATAAGCTGTCAAAGCTCTACGGAACCGTCTACAATGCAGATGCCGTTATTTTAAAAATGCATACCAGCGACGGGTTGGTGGGATGGGGTGAAGCTGACCCCATGAACCCTTTTACAGATGAAACACCGGAAACGGTCATGGCGGTGATAAGAGACCTTATTGCTCCCCTCCTTACGGGCAAAGATCCCACACAGATTGCCATGATTGAATCCGATCTGGATAAAAGGGTTCATGGTCATTTAACCGCCCGGGGTGCAGTGAATATGGCTTTGTTTGATATTGTGGGTAAAAAATATCAGGTGCCGGCATATACATTTATAGGCGGTATCCGGCATCATCAGTTGCCATTGCTGGGCCCCATCGGTAGCGGGACCCCGGACCAGGATGCCAAAGCCATTGATGAGCTGCTCGAACAAGGCTATGGCACCGTGATGATTAAAATGGGGGCGCTCCCCATTGACCAGGAAATTGAAAGACTGAAATCAGCAGTGAAATTGTTTGGGGATAAAATAAAGATTGTCCTGGATGCCAACCAGGGATGGCAATATAAGGATGCATTGAAACTGGCCCGGGTCACCCAGGAGTTTACTCCGGTTCTTTTGGAACAGCCAATTAGCCGGAACAACCTTGAGGGGTTGGCAATAATTTGTGAGCAATCCGCCTGCCCTGTCAGCGTTGATGAAAGCCTGGTCACATTGCAGGATGCCGCAAACATTATCCGCCAAAAATCTGCAGATGTGTTCAGTATTAAGGTTTCCAAAAACGGCGGCTTAAGCAAATCTTTAAAAGTTGCCAACGTGGCCGGGGGCTTTGGCCTTACCTGCCTGATGAACAGTATGCTGGAATTCGGTATCACCCAGGCAGCTTCTTTGCAGCTGGGATGCACTTTGGATAACCTGGTGGATTGCGGCCATGCCTATATGTCTGTTTTAAGAATGTCAGATGATATAACGGATTTTGATCAGAATATTTTAAAAGCCGTTGTCACTGTTCCTGATAAGCCCGGACTGGGCGTTGAAATTGATGAAAAGAAACTCAAGAAATATCTAGTATCATATCTGAAATTGGAAGCATAAGAAGAAGAGAATAAAGGTAATAATATTATGTCAAAAAAGGATTTGAAATTTGCAATACTGGGCACGGGTAACTCTGGGCAGAACTATGCAGCGGACATTGCACTCAAGGGGTATTCTGTCAATCTGGCAGAGGTTCCGTTATTTGAAAAGAATTTAAAAGCCATTGAAAAAAGAGGTGGGATTGAACTTTCTGGCGAGTCTGAAAATGGATTTGCCAAACTGAATATGGTTACAACAGATTTGGTCAAGGCCATCAAAGGGGTTGACGTTATCATCATCGGCGGCTCCGCCTTTGCCCATGAACCCTTTTGCAAGGCACTGGCTCCACATTTTGAAGACGGCCAGTTTGTTTTATTTACCTCCAATTTTGGGGCAATGCGATTTCGGATGTGGATGCAGGAAGCAGGGATTGCAACGGATGTAACCCCTGTGGAAACCATGTCTCTGCTCTATGCCACCCGTGCAACAGAACCGGGTCTGGTTCATTGTGCAGGGGTTAAGAATGTTCTTCCCTGTGCAGCGCTTCCAGCCAGTAAAACCCAAGCATTTATAGATAAAATCGCTCCGGTCTTTCCCCAGTTTAAGGCAGTTGAAGATGTCTGGGTTACAAGTGTAAATAATCTCAACCCTATTGTCCATCCACCCCTGGTTTTGTTCAATGCCGGCAGGATCGAGTCTACAAAAGGAAATACCTGGAATATTTATGGGGATGGTGCCACCAAATCCGTTGCTAAAATTATGAACAGTTTGGATGAAGACCGTATGGAAATTCTTAACTCGGTCAGTTCGGGTGGCTTCTATTTTAAAGACGCGTTCACTAATCTTTATTCCGGATATGATTTGGATAAAAAGACCGTATCCGATACCCTGAGACAAAGCCCCATCCACAATGACCCCGCGTTTCTGGCACCGGAAGAGGTGGATACCCGATATCTTAATGAGGATTTGCCTTTTGGCCTCACCCCTTGGTATTCCATTGCTAGAATGTGGGATATTAATACACCTACACTGGATGCCATGATCCACATAGCCTCTGAAATGCTTGGAAAGGATTACTTTAAAGAAGGTGTGACAACAAAAGAGTTGGGCATTGACAGCATGACTCCAAAAGAAGTCAAGGAGATGTTGGTCTAGGATAAAAGAAAATTTATTATACACAATGGCTGCACCCCCTAATATTTCATGAAATATAAGG
>JAAEMC010000224.1 GCA_024225895.1 Desulfobacteraceae bacterium
TTTATACCTTCCGAACCCGCTTTTTTGAACTCCGCCGAAGGGCAGGGCATGATTACCTTCAGTGAGCATGACATTGTTGATTGAGACATTGCCGGTAACAATCTGTCTTGTAACCCGGTCCGCTTTTTTCAGATCATTGGCCCAGACACTGGCGGAAAGCCCGTATACAGGATCATTGGCCAGCTCTATGGCTTCTTGTTCCCCGGAAAAAGAATAAATGGGAAGCAGGGGGCCAAAATTTTCCTCCTGGTCAATGAGCATATCCTGTGTCACCCCTTCAACTACCATGGGAGGAACAAATTTGTCTTTTCCATCCCAGTCATAGCCCGTAAGAAATACTGCACCTTTTTTTTTGGCATCAGCAACCTGGCGGGCTATTTCTTTTACCTGCTCTGGCGTGGTAATTGCCCCGATGTCTGAGTTGCCGTCTTTGTCCGTGGCCTGGGTAAGCTTGAGTGTCTCTTTGATCAGGGTTCTTTTGAATTTTTCATAAATGTCGACATGGACAAAGAGCCGTTCTACAGAGGTGCAGGATTGCCCGGTTGTGGTAAAAGCCCCCCAAATGGCGCCAGCCACGGCCCTGTCGATATTAACATCATCAAAAACCACCATTGGGTCTTTGCCGCCAAGTTCCAGCTCAACAGGAATCAAGTGTTCGGCAGCCTTTTTCATGATCTGTTTTCCAACGGGTACACTGCCGATTAAAAATATTTTGTCCGGTTTTTCGTCCACAAGGGCATCTCCAATGACAGAGCCCTTGCCGTAAACAATCTGGACCCAGCCGGGTCGAAATCCTGCCCGGGCCAATAAATCTTCCACAAGACCCTTGAGCGGTGTGGCTTTAGAAGGTTTGAAAACCACGGCATTGCCTACGATAAATGCCTGGCAGATGGGAACGATGGCCTGGTAAAATGGATAGTTCCACGGCGAGATCAACAAGGCTGTGCCCAAGGGTTCAAAATAGACCTTGGATTTTTTCCCCATCAATGCAAAAGGAGTAGGTACTTTCCGGTCTGAAAGGCATTTTACAGCATGTTTTTCAAGGTAATCCAGAAAATCCAATACACCGAATATTTCTGCGGTAATTGCGTCAAACCTTGATTTGCCGGTATCCTGCTGGACTCTGTCCAGGATTCGTTCCTGGTTTTCAAGGATTACAGCTTTTAAATTGGTAATAAACTCCAGCCGTTTTTTTATTCCCCACTGCCTGATATCCGGCTGGACCTTCCTGGCGGTTTCATAGACTCCCTTGATATCCTCAGGTGAGGGGTTTTCCAGATTAATTTTTTGTGTCACGGTTTTCGGTCCCTTGTCCTCAACCACAAGTTTGGGGTTCCACCCAATGATGTCATGAACCTTTGTCCCGGTGTAATCCGGTGAAGTCATGTTGGCATAATATGGCGACAGGGTTGCACCTTTTACCCCTATTTCCAGCATACGAAGTCCTGCGCCTAAAAATCCGGGCAATTTTTTATTATAATTGCACAGCCAGAGGATCAGGGCGATGAACCATTTGGGCACCCATTTAAAAATACCAAACAGCAATTGGAGACCACCAAGATCATCTTTGCTTAAATATTGGGCCATGCGGTCAATGTGGGTAACACACCCTGTTTTTGAAAAAGAGGGGGAGTTTGCGGTTCCGGGAAGGATTACATCCCCGGCCTTTAAAAGCCCTTGTAACTGGTTTTGTGTGAAGTATCTTGAAACAATCATTTTTACTGGTTCCTTAATATTGTATGAGCGGCTTTTTTGGAAAGGGCCATGATGGTCAAAGAAGGGTTAATGCCTGGTGCATTGGGGAAAATACTAGAATCTGCACAAAAAATATTTTTACTTGTGTGCAGCTTAAATTCCGGATCTACCACCGAGGTTTTGGGATCTGTTCCCATGGCGCAGCATCCCATCAGGTGAAGGCCAATGCCGAATTTGCCGTGGATAATTTCTTTGGCATTGGTTGAGTTGAAGATTTTTTCAATGACTTTATTACCTTTTTGCATGCGTAAAAGATCTTCTTTATTTTGAGTTTTTCGAATCAGGGCATTGCCTTTGCGGTTCACTTTAATCCGGCCGGGATTGGTGTCCCGTGTGCAGACTTCGATGCAGGCAAAATGGGAAAGTTTTTCCATGTGCTGCATCAATTTTTTTCCAAACCCCGGCACCAGAAGGGAGATGCCTTCCGGGCCTGCATAGACGTTTTCCAGTTTATACCCGTTTTGCCTGAATCCCTTGTCATCGGATTTAAATGCCTGGAACGCTCCTAAATGGGAATTGATTTTTTCTTCATACCTTCCAAAACTCATAAACTGGGGGTGGCAGTAGAAGCCTTGGCCGATCCACGGCAAAGCTTTATCAAATTTTGAATTTAACAGGAGTCTGGTATTTCCTATTGCTCCGCCGGCCAGCACCAGGTTTTTCGCCCTGAAAGTGCATTCGCCGCCGTTTTTATCCTGGCCAATGATTTTAATGTCCCCGTTTCTTTGAATAATGGTTTTGGCTTCGACCTCGGAAACAAGGGTCAGTCCATTTTCAAGAGCTTTTTTGAGCACGGTTTCCGGTGTGCTTTGTTTGCTGCCGATGCGGCACCCGTTGAGGCATTCAATGCAGCAATTGCCCTCTTCAATATGGCAGTTGCTCTGAGCCCTTCTCAAAGGGGAACTCTGGTATCCCAAATTTTCAAATCCCTGGTCAAAAATCTCAGCATTTTTATTCCTGAATTGGGCAGGGATTTCCTGGATGGAAATCTCTTCTTCCGCCTTGTCATACCATGGCGCCATATCTGCCAGGGAAAAA
>JAAEMC010000225.1 GCA_024225895.1 Desulfobacteraceae bacterium
CTATAGAAGCCATCAAAACAATTTCATCCATGGAAACCGGCCGGTTTATATTCTCCAATTCACCCTCTGATAATTCCAAACGGTCCATCAACCATAATATTGACTTTGAGATACTATATGATGAATTTGGGATTGGCAGTGAACAAGACTCCTATTTTAAAAATGCTATTCAATCCTTTCTCCGGCCGACGGATGATCCCAACCTTTTTGTCATGCCTGCAGGGGCTACCCCGCCAAATCCCGCTGAAATGATCGGATCTGAGAGAACCAAATTTGTAATCGATTATATGGAAAACATTTTTGATCTGATTATCATAGACGCCCCGCCCATAGTACCGGCAACCGATGCCCTCCTTGCTGCGCCCTGGACGGACGGTACCATCATGGTAATCAAATCCGGGCATGCGGACAGAAAAATAATCAAAGAAGTTCTTGAGCAATATAAAAATGCAAAACAGCCAATTATCGGTGCGGTTTTGAACCAGATCAGCTTAAAAGCAAACGGGTATTACAAATATTATAATAAATACTATTCTTCCGATGATGACCAATAGATTATTAAATTATTTAATAATAATCGGTATCTGCTGCTTGTCCCTTCTGGTAATCTTTAACATACTCCTTTTCCGGTCCAGATTTCACTACCAGAAAGGGATTAATTATATGAACGATAATGCCTTTGAAGAAGCGGTCGCAGCTTTTACCGGGGCAGAAAATAAGCTTCCTAAAATTTTTAAGAATAAATTTGTTTTACGGGACCTGTTACGAATCCACACCCAAAAAGGAATTGCACTCCACAGACAGGGACTCAATTATTGGAAAAACAAGGGGGTATCGACAAAAACATTAAGTTTTTATGGGAAAGCCAAGGTTTGCTTATCAAAAGCCGTACAGATTGATCCTTTAAGCTACTTGGCCACTTATTGGATAGCAAGAACAGAAAATGCCCTGGAAGTGATATCCGAGGCACTTTTTCCCGGAGCCAAAAAAAAATATAACACCCAGGCCTTGTACGAAAAAGCAACGCATTTGAGGCCCAATGGTGTCAGCGTCCATTATGACCTTATTCGCTACCTTTACCGAAAAGGAGAAACTCAACAGGTACTTAAGCTTGCGCAATATATTGCCCAGATCTACCCGGAATCTTATTATTATTTTAGAAAAGAGCCTTTTTTCAATGACCCCCTTTTGAATCATTTGGAAAAAGGCATTTTATTATCTTTGAAAGCCGGTAGTTCACCCAAATCTTCCTTACAAGCCCTCTCTGATATATATCTTAAAAAACAAGACATTGATAAAGCAATATCCTACTATCAAAAAAGCCTTAAAGATAAATTTAAAAACACACCCCATGATTATATCCGGATGGGAATGCTATATTTAAAAAGATCAAATCATGCGTCAAGTATTGAGTGGTTCACAAAAGGCGTAGAAAAGACAAACGATTTTGACAGTACGATCAACCATATTTTCAACATCCATAAAAAAGAAGGGGCACTGGCCCCATATATCCGGCTATTGGTCCATTTAGAAGAAAACCGGCCCCATATTTCAAGTCTGGATATTCCCATTGCAAAGACCTGGATTGAAATGGGCAACCTTCCACTTGCAAAAGCCCGGCTGCTTCGGCTCACTACCAAAAAGCCGAATCCCGAGGCCTATTATCTACTGGCAAAAATTTCGGAAAAAGAAATGGATTGGGAACAAGTTGAACTCATGGCACACAAAGCAACTGTCTTTGATAAAAAGGACAGTAAATATTTTTATTTATTTTCAAGGGCCCTGTATAAACAAAACAAATTCAACCAGGCAGAGGAAATGGCTGAAAAAGCGATAAAACATTCACAAAAAAACAATGCCGGACTATTTAATCATCGTGCATGGACCCGCTGGGAACAGGGCAAATACGCCAAAGCTGCATCAGACTGGACAAGAGCATATAATATTCAGCCGGACAAAAGTGAGTTTCTCTATTGGATTGCAAGGGCATATGAACAGGTAGCCATGTTCAGCGAAGCCCGTAAATTTTTGAAAAAAGCCATTGCCATGGATACTGAAACCCCTAAATATAAAGATTTAAAAAAAAGACTTGAAACCCACAAACAATAACTCAACCCCATATAACAAAGCGGTTTTTTGCATTGTCTGCATGATAGTTGTGTTAACGCCACTTGCCAGAGGGACGGTTCACTCCTGGGCAATATCCCTGGTACAGGTATTTGTCCTGATATCCATAATTCTATTGATGGTGAACAGGTTAAAAACATCCACACCTGTTTTCACGAAAACAATAATAAACCGGCCCCTCATGGTTTTAATAGTTCTGGCATGCATTTCAATGCTCTTTTCAAACCATAAGCCCCATGCATCAGGTGGTCTTTTCCTATTGCTGACCTATATTGCGGCTTATTGTATCACCCAGATGGTTGTCCAAACCCGAAAAGAACAACGAATTCTAATTTATACAATAGTGATCACAGCTCTATTTTTATCTATTTTCGGCCTCTTCAAACGATTTGGCATCAATCCTTTTGCTTTCTGGGTATACGATGAATTAAAATACCAACCTGACTTTCTGGCATCAACCTATGGCAATTATAATCACATGGCCGGATTTATTGAAATGGCCCTTCCCTTTTTGCTGGTTCTTTTCCTGACACGGACCCGGAATGTGACTACCATTTTTATTATGATCTATCTTTCATGCATCCTGATGACTGCCCAGGCGTTAACCTTATCCAGAGGGGGGTGGATATCAACCCTGGGCGGTCTGACCTTTATGATATCGATTCTTTATTTCCATAGGCGCTTTAAAAAAAAAAAATTAGTGCTCACTCTTTTATGTATTACATTGGCAATATCTATTTTGCTCTTGGCAAGCCCTCCCGTTGTAGAGAGGGCAGTAACCATTACACAAAAAGATGTAGCCGGTAATTTGGAGGCAAGAATCAAAACTTGGGAAGGAACTGTCGATCTGATCAAGGACCATCCCTATACTGGTTCAGGACCCGGAACCTATGCCATGGTTTTTCCCAGGTATCAATTACCGGGGCTTGGTGTTCAATTTCAAAAAGCCCACAATGATTATCTTCACTTTATTGCTGATATAGGTCTCTTAATCGTTCCAATCATGGGCTGGATACTCTTTGTTTTTTTCAAGACAGGGTTTTGCAACCTGTCCCATTCAAGTCGCCAAATCAGGGGAATTGCCCTGGCCGCAATGACATCTGTTGTGGCAATTCTCATTCACAGCATCAGCGACTTTAATCTACATATTCCCGCAAATGCTTTAACATTCATAATTATAGCCGGGATGGTAAAAAAAGAAGTAAGATAAGACATCTTTGGGGGTATTCCCCAAACACTATGCATAATAGCCGCCGCAGCAATTAGGCAAAAGAGAAAGTTATTTTAAAGGTCTCACTAAGGCCTTTTTCATACCATGTCCTGTGGGCGTGTATATTTGATTTTCAGCAGGTTGAAAATAATTTATTTGTAGACATTAAAAAAGGCTTTCAGAAAACTTCTGAAAGCCTTTATGGTTTTATGGAGGCGGCTTCCAGATTTGAACTGGAGAATAACGGCTTTGCAGGCCGTCGCCTTACCCCTTGGCCAAGCCGCCTTTTTGGGTGGAGCGGGAAACGGGATTTGAACCCGCGACTTCGACCTTGGCAAGGTCGCACTCTACCACTGAGTTATTCCCGCTCAGCAGACAAAGAGATTTTATATACTTACCCTGTTCTTTTGTCAATAAAGAATATTATAAAAACAGAAATTTTCGGGCTTTTATAAAGTAATCAATACCGGACCAGATGGTAAAAATTAAAGCGCCGTAAAGAAAAAAGACGCCAATTGCATTAAAATTGATCCCAAGATAGCTGTAATGCATTGTCAAGGGGATAATGGCCGCAATCTGGAACCCGGTTTTATATTTACCCAGCCATGATGAGGCAACGTCCTGGCTATTTTCCACAAGAACCACCCGCAACCCGGTTATGGAAAGCTCCCTGCCGATGATAAGACATGCAATCCATCCA